>CAYGTX010000075.1:0-7308 GCA_964352935.1 uncultured Rickettsiales bacterium
CTGCATCATCGCTGGCATTTAAATTACCATAACGAATATTTTCCATCACTGAGCGGTGAAATAAGCTTGGATCTTGTGGAATAAACGAAATATTTTGACGTAATGAATTACGTGTCACAGTTGTAATGTCTTGACCATCAACAAATATCTGGCCTTCATTAAGGTTAAACAACCGCAATATCAGGTTAATAAAGCTGCTCTTTCCGCCTCCTGAAAATCCAACTAAACCCACTTTCTGCTTGGCAGGGATAAATAAACTAAGATGCTTAAAAATTGGAGGACTGTCTTGATAGGAAAACGCGACATCTTTAAATTCGATGTTGCCATCTTTGACATAAATCTCTTTCGCATCAGGAGAATCGACCATATCGTGAGGAAGGTTAATCATCCTGAGTGCTTGGCTGCAGATACCTACTTCGCGAGAAAAATGCACCAAATTCGTACCTAATGTCCATACCATGCCCGAAATAGACATTGAAAGCCCCAATATTAATGCAAAGTCACCCACTGTCACTTCACCATGATAGCGCCCAATGATAAGTGCGGTAAGCATGATACCGACCAAACTCGCCGTAATAAATGCTTGGTAGATACGCGCTTTAAGCATAAAAAACTGCATCGAGCGGTCATGACTTTCTGCTTTGTAGAGATATTGCTTTAAATAGGTTTCTTCATATTCGTTACGCGCAAAAATACGTGTGTTGGTAATGTTTTGAATCGTATCCACAAGCTGTCCTGATACCAAACTGCGAGACTCAGAGAATGCCTTAGCATAGCTTTGAGATAAACGCGCAAGTGAAATGGTAACCGTTAGAAAAACAACCGACCAGCTGACCAAAATATATGCAAAGTAGGGATGCACAGAATACATCATAAAGGTGGCGATGATGATGGCGATGAGCTGCATAAAAAACTGCTCGCACATTTCAAGAATCGTCTGAATGCCACGCACCATATCCGATACTTTGTTGGCTAAGTCTCCCGCCAAACGTTCTTGAAAATATTGATGCGAGTGGCGCTTTAAGTAAGACGATAATTTACTATAAGCATGACGTTGTATGGCAGGTAAGGTTCTTAATATCAGATAATCGCGCGTTCTAAAGGCAGCGTTAACTGAAATATAAATACATAAAAACAACACTGCAGGAAGCGTTGTGGCATTCACCATATCATCTGCATTGGCTGTATTGCCAGCAACGGCATCAATAATCAGTTTTGTAAAATAAGGCATGAACGAGATATAAAGCGACCAGACCAAGCCAGATAAAAGAATCAAGGCATAATTGAGCTTATGCACTCTCAAACTATAGCAAATAAAAAGCGGTAAACTTGCAGGTAAGGTGAGCCTATAAGGTCTTATAAGGGGAAATAAGAGCTGAAATAACCGGCTTTTTGATTTCATAGGTGAGAGATTCTTATGTTTATGGCTTAAGCTGTCTTTTATATATACGATAGCAATGATTTTGACTATGTTTGCAATCACTTTACTCAAAATTTTTTATATGTTCTATAATATTAACGCAGACAGGAAAGCGATATGACAGCCTCACATTCCCTTGAAAGCAAGAAACAACAAGCGAGCGAGTGGTTTAAAACCCTGCGAGATAAAATTTGTGCAGAATTTGAGCTGATTGAACAGGAATATCTGGAAAAGCGCAGCGATAACTTGCCATTAAGACAAGAGCAAGCAGATACATTTGAGCGCAAAAGCTGGGATCGTAGTGAGGGCGGTGGCGGCACGATGTCTATCATGCGCGGCAATGTATTTGAAAAAGTAGGGGTGAATATCTCGACCGTACATGGCACATTTAGCCCAGAATTTGCCAAAAAAATTCCTGGTGCAGAGGAAGACCCTGCTTTTTGGGCAAGTGGTGTATCGCTAGTGGCGCATATGGCCTCGCCATTAGTGCCAGCAGTGCATATGAATACCCGTTTCATTTGCACCAGCAAGGAATGGTTTGGAGGTGGTGCTGACCTTACGCCCATGCGTGAAGATAAGGCAGATACCAAAGCCTTCCATGCCGCACTTAAAGCCACCTGCGATAAACATGATGATGCTTATTATCCAAAATACAAAGAATGGTGTGATGAATATTTCTATCTCAAGCACCGTGATGAAGCACGTGGCGTGGGCGGTATTTTCTATGACTATCTGGATTCAGGCAACTGGCAGGATGATTTTGAATTTACCCAAGATGTCGGCAGGTGCTTCTTAGATATTTACCCAAAACTCATTCGTAAACATTTTTTAGATGCGTGGACGCAAGAACAGCGTGAGCAGCAATTGCAAAAACGTGGACGCTATGTCGAGTTTAATTTACTGTATGATCGCGGTACTAAATTTGGCTTAATGACGGGTGGAAATACCGAAGCTATCTTGATGTCGATGCCACCAGAAGTGAAATGGGCTTAATGTTATAAATTACCTATTGTGCCATTTTGAGACAGAAATCCAATAGTTCACGCCTTGAGGGTTGGTAGTGCTTGGCTTCCCAATGCTGCTCTGCTGCTTTTAACAATTCGCCCAGCTGTTTCCCGGGCTTGATGTGATGGGCAACTAAATCTTTCCCTTCAAGTGGAAAAATTGGTATATCCCAATTGCTTGCATAATAAAATAATTCTAAGAATTGCGCTGCTTTTTCTGTTGTGTCGCCCAGCGCCCATTCAATGATTAAATGAGATTGAAAAAGCATCGTTCCATACAAACGAATAAGCCGCTGCAGCTGTTGCGTGTTGTTCTCGATAGCAAATTTCTTTGCTGGAAAACACAGAGCATTAAGTAGCGTCTTATCTTTATTAGAAAGCTTCCAACGTGCAGTGATGGCCTCTACTTTGTCGCTATCCATTTGATTGGCACGGCATAATGTTGCAAGTCTTATGAATGCTGAAGGAGTAAGGCTCAGCGTTGTTTCAATTGATTTGAGGCTGGCAAGTGCATCGCATTTGACGTCACTTAGCAGCAGTTCAGAGAGTATGGCTGTGCGCTCCATCATTTTGAGCGCTTTGAGTGGGGCTTTGCAAGCAAGCAGGCGCAGCATCTCATGTTGGATACGCTCGCCCGAAAGTGTTTTAATGCCATCCTTTTCACCTTTGCAAGCGCTTAAAGCTTGAGCATCTATTTCGTTAATTTCGAGTGTGGCGAAAAAGCGAAAGTAGCGCAAAATTCGCAAATAATCTTCTTGGCAGCGCTGACGTGCATCGCCAATAAAGCGCAAATCGCGGCGGGTGATGTCATCTAATCCATTGCAATAATCATGCACAATGCCATCACTTCCACATGAAAGGGCATTGATAGTAAAATCTCTGCGGCTGGCATCTTCTTTCCAAGAGGTGGTAAAACGGACATCGGCATGGCGACCATCGCAGGATGTGTCGCTTCTGAGTGTGGTAATTTCAACGGGAATACCATCACACACTGCGGTGATAGTACCGTGAGCAAGCCCCGTGGGTACGGCTTTTATCTTGGCAGATTCTAACTGCTGAATCACTCTATCGGGTGTGATGGTGGTTGCCATATCCACATCATGAATTTCGCGCCCTAATAAGGCATCGCGTACACATCCGCCTATAAAACGAACCTTATCTTTTCCCAGCGTCTTGATGATTTTCTTCAAGTGCGGCTGGTGCATCCATTGTTGGTTAAGCGTTTTTGACATCAGCGTGTGGTGTTTTGTTCGATGTAGGTTTGTGGGCGAAAAGGTTCGTAAGCGCTATCTTTGTTTTGGCTGAAGCTAAAACCAAAATAAAACAACGCAGCGGTGGCAATCACCACCAATGAAAAGATGCTATATTGCCAAGCGCGAGGTATGACGCGCACATTTTTGCCACGCTTAACGCTATGGTTTCGACTTAATAGCCAAAGCAGATAAAAGAGTAGTGGGAGTAGGAATAATAAAATACGAAAAATCATAATCCAAGCTCATCCAGATATTCGAGTGTTTCGCTAGCTTAGCACTTTTTGCGCTAGATTGACAAGTAATGCTGATGTTTCGGGATTATTATTCACTCTCCACGCAATCTTTGGCAAAGAGCAAGCGTTGGCTCGGTTTTGTTTAGCGTATAGAAATGCAGTATATCAAGACCACTTGCGATAAGTTTTTCGCATTGCTCGCGCGCTATATCTGCTGCAAGCGCCTCTGTTGCTTGGCTATCATTGGCAACTTTCTCAAAACGTTCAACTAGCCATGTTGGAACGGTTGCACCGCAACGTTTGCTGAACGAGATGGTTTGCGCAATGTTCTGAATAGGCATAATGCCTGGTACAAGCGGAATATTTACGCCTTTAGCGCGCACCTTTTCGACAAATTGTAGAATTTTATCTGTATCAAAACAATATTGCATGATGGCACGGTCTGCCCCCGCATCAATTTTACGTTTTAGATAGTCAATGTCAGCATCTGGGCTGGTTGCTTCTGGGTGTGTTTCAGGAAAGCACGCCACACTAATATCAAAATCACCAATGGTTTTAAGCCCACTCACCAATTCATGCGCATAGGCGTAGCCTTCAGGGTGGGGCACATAAGCGCTCGCCATGCCTGGCATATCGCCACGAAGTGCCACAATGCGACGAATGCCATTTTGCCAATAATTTTTAGCGATGGTGTTAATTTCTTCTTTAGACGCATTCACGCAAGTGAGGTGCGATGCTGCAGGGATGTTATAATCATGCTGAATTCGCTGCACAATTTCAGCAGTGCGTGCCTTGGTAGAGCCACCAGCACCATAGGTGACTGAGCAATATTCAGGCTTTAAGGGCGCAAGCTGCTTTAGCACATTAAACAGTGCATCGTCCCCTTGATTGGTTTTTGGGGGGAAAAATTCAAAACTAATATTGACCATTGCTGTCATTGTTCCTTTGCGTTATGCGGCTTTTTCCCACTTGCCTTTAGGCGTTTGTTTCCAATAAACCAGCTCGTGGTTGTCGTCTTTATAATTCTTCCAGCGTGTGCGCGCTGTTTTCACTTGTTGTTCGTCTTCGCCATCAAACATATAAATGGCTTTTTCAAAACCATCCAGTGAGGGAGGGGCTGCGCCATCCACCATTGCCAGCACATTGGCATTGGCAGGATTCTCAAACTCAATGGTAAGATAGATGGGTTGTTTTTCACAAAACCCATCTTCCTTCGTGCCATGAGGCAGAAAATATTTGGTGGTATAGCTCCACAATGTTTGATTGAGCTGTGCCAAACGTTCTTCATCTTTGACCAACACAAGTGACTTCATGCCCGCTTGATGGACTTTCTCCAGCAATCGTGGCAATCCTTTTTCAAGGGGAGAGGCCGTAAGATGATAAAAATTGATTTGCATGATGGCAGTTCTTAGCAATTAATATGTCGTCAGATTTAGTGATAAAGGCTGAAGCGTTAAAACTCCAGCCTTTTATCTCTTTTTAACACGCGTTGCGTATTATTTTTCGCAATAATTAGCAATCCAACGATCTAATGCACGCACACCAAAGCCTTCAGCGCCTTTTGGTGTGATAGCAGAGCCTTCTTTATTCCACGCAACACCTGCAATATCAAGATGCGCCCATTTTACGCCGTCTTGGATAAAACGTTGCAAGAATTGACCCGCAGTAATACTTCCCGCGCCTCGACCCGAGCTAATATTTTGCATATCAGCAATCGGTGAATCAATCAGCTTGTCATATTCTTTACGAAGTGGGAAGCGCCAGAAACGCTCGCGTGTTTCTTCACCTACTGCACTAATTTGCTCAGAAAGTTCATCATCATTCGAGAATAAACCTGCATATTGGTTGCCGAGTGCAATTACAATCGCGCCTGTAAGTGTGGCAAGGTTAATCACGGTTGATGGCTTATATTTTTCTTGTGCATACCATAGCGCATCAGCAAGCACTAAGCGGCCTTCTGCATCGGTGTTTAACACCTCAATGGTTTGACCAGACATAGAGGTCACTACATCACTTGGACGTTGTGCATTACCATCTGGCATATTTTCAACCAAGCCAACCACACCAATGGCATGAACTTTTGCTTTACGACCAGAAATCGCTTTCATCGCACCTACAACAGCACCCGATCCGCCCATATCATATTTCATGTCTTCCATACCAGCAGATGGTTTAATAGAAATACCGCCCGTATCGAATGTTACGCCTTTACCTACAAACGCCACAGGTTTTTTGGTGGATGATTTTGGTGCGCCATTATATTCCATCACCACAAGGCGAGAATCTTTGACGCTACCTTGACCCACGCCGAGTAAAGCGCCCATGCCAAGTTTTGTCATTTGCTTGACGTCAAGCACAGTGACTTTAACGCTCTTATCTTTGGCAAATTCTTTTTTAATGATGTCTGCATAGCTTTCAGGGTAAAGCTTGTTTGGTGGCATAGTAACCACATCACGCGCTAGTGCTACACCATCAGCAATTTTTTGGAGAGATTTAAACGCAGCATCTGCGGTTTTCTTATCCGTAGATTGCACGCTAAAGCTTTTTAATTTTGGCTTTTCAGCTTTTTTATCTTTGGTGCGGTAATCGTCAAAACGATAGGCACGAAGTGCAGCGCCATAAGCGGCATTAGCAGCAGATTCACCATCATTTTCAACGCCATCGATAATAAGCACCGCTTCGGTTGCTTTGGTGGCATGAAGTTCGGCTAATATTTGTCCACCAATTGCCATGGCTTCATAGCTAGAAAGTGCTTCGTTTGCGTCTTTTCCTGTGCCGATGAGAATGATGCTATCTAGTTCACCACCTGCAGGTGCAATGAGCGTTAGAATCTCACCTTCTTTTCCTTCAAACCCTCTGGCTTTTATTGCTTTTGTTACTTTATCACCTGTTAGGCGGTCGAGTTCTTTTCCTTCTTGGCCTAACTTAGCTTTTGAAGAAACAGTTAGCGCTACAGCGCCATTTTTAGGGAGACTAATATCCGCAACAGATAGTTTCATTGCATTTTCCTATGATTGACGTTACATCCTAATTTAACTTTTATGCAATGTTGCTTTACGTAAACATGCATGCATAATGTATAATCTTACATTAACTGGTTTTAGGGCAGATGAAAAGAGGGTGTTTTAAATGATGATGAGATTTTTATGCGTAGCTGCATTGTTATGTGTGGTTGCATGTGTATCGCCTACCGCCAAAGCGCCAACTGTGGAGCAAATGGAACTGTCGCAAGAAGCGGCGCGTCAGCAGGAATTTGCGAATAAAGAAAAATTAAAAGATGTGAAATATTCAGCAGAAAAGAATGCTGAAATGGAAGTGCGTCTTGCACGTGTTGGTTCGCGCATTCAAGAGGGTGGTTTAAAATTATGCAATCACATTGCGGTGGATCGTAGCAATTG
>CAYGTX010000076.1:0-7255 GCA_964352935.1 uncultured Rickettsiales bacterium
CCCTACCCTCGCAATGCTAGAAAGAAAGTTAGAGCTTCTAGAGGGTGTAGAGCGTGCATGTGTGATGGCAAGTGGCATGGCGGCAGTGTTTGCATCGATTATGTGTAACATCAAACCGGGCGATCATTTTATTGCCAGCCGCGTATTGTTTGGTTCGTGCTTTTATATTGCCACACAGATATTGCCACGTTTTGGGGTAGAAGTTACCTTGGTGGATGGCCGCAATTTGGATGAATGGAAAGCGGCATTTAAAGAAAATACCACCCATGTGTTTATTGAAACACCTGCAAACCCAACGTTAGAATTGGTGGATATTGAAGCGGTTGCAAAGCTTTGCAAGCAGCATAAAGCACAGTTTATTGTGGATAATATTTTTGCGACCCCATTGTTGCAGCGCCCGTTTGATTTGGGTGCGGATGTGGTGGTCTATTCTACCACCAAACATATGGATGGTCAGGGGCGTTGCCTTGGTGGCGCGGTGTTGGGCTCGTCTGAATTTATTGATGATGTGTTATTACCATTCCATCGCCACACTGGCCCTGCGCTGAGTCCGTTTAATGCGTGGGTATTCCTAAAAGGCCTGGAAACGTTTGATATTCGTATGGAGCGTCATTGCAAAAACGCACAAATATTGGCGGAGTTTTTGGAAGCAAATGATAAGATTGAAAATGTGTTTTATCCTGGCTTGCCAAGCTTTAAGCAATATGAACTTGCTAAAAAGCAGATGAAAAATGGCGGCGCAATGGTCGCGTTTGAAGTGAAGGGCGGTAAAGCAGCCGCATTTGCGATGCTTAATAAGCTAAAAGTGATTGATATTTCCAATAACTTGGGGGATGCTAAGAGTTTAGCAACGCATCCAGCGACCACCACCCACTCAAACATGACGCCAGAAGAGCGTGCAGAGCTAGGCATTAGAGATGGGTTGATTCGCTTCTCAGTCGGTATTGAAGACGTGAAAGATTTGAAAGAAGATTTAGCGCAGGCACTTAGCTAGAACAAGCGGTTAATAGCTGGCTTCTATGCTGCTATTACAAAACGAATAATAATACTTTACAGTAAGAACAGGATGTTCAATGATATTTATTATGCAAAAACGAATTCTTTCAATCACCAGTCTTTTGATGTTGCCACTGCTGCTTTCTGGATGTGTGCAGGCAATCCTTGCTACTGTGGCTGAGGTGGGGCTTTCTGTCGCGCAAGAGCGAACTGTTGGCGATGCGGTGGATGATGCAGGCATTATGCTGCAAATTAAAGAAGCCTATCTTCAAAAAGATGTGAATGAATTAACCACTGCCGTTTCCATTGAAGTGATTGAAGGGCGCGTGTTCCTAACGGGTAGTGTGCATGATCCTGCAACACGCATTAACGCAGTGCGTTTAGCATGGCAGCCCAAAGGTGTGAAAGAAGTGATTAACGAAATTCAGGTCTCTAAAAATAGAGGGTTGAAGCAAATTGCGAAAGATAATGGCATTTCATCGCAAATTTCAGGCAAAATGCTTTTGAACGAAGATATTAAATCTATCAACTATTCTATCGAGACCGTGAATCAAATTGTGTATGTGATGGGCATTGCCCAGAATGCGGATGAATCAGAGCTAGTAACGGATATTGCACGTACAGTTAAGGGTGTAAAAAGAGTGGTCAGCCATGTGCGCCTTAAAGATGATCCACTCAGATAAAGGGATAGGCTATGACTTTACGCGTTGCCTTTCAGATGGATCCGCTTCACTCGATTGATCCAACCAAAGATACCACTTATGTGTTGGCGCTAGAAGCGCAAGCGCGTGGATTTTCCCTTTTTTATTATAGACCAGAAAATCTATTCATGGAAAAAGGTGAGGTATTCGCTTTTGCTTATCCCGTAAAATTTTTGCCTGATGAAGATCCGTTCTATCATTTGGGTGCGTTAAAGCGCATTAAGCTAGTAGATGAGGTTGATGTGGTGCTGATGCGTCAAGATCCGCCTTTTGATATGAACTACATCACCTATTGCCATATGTTAGAGCAAGTGGCAGATAAATGCAGGGTGATAAATAATCCTGCTGAAGTGCGCAATTGCCCTGAAAAGCTTTTTCCCTGCCAGTTTGCTGAATTGATGCCGCCTACACTCATCACACGTTCAGAGCGAGCACTGCGTCGCTTCCGTGAGGAGTATGAAGAAATTGTGCTTAAGCCACTTTTTGCACATGGTGGGCGCGATGTGTTTCATCTTAAAGCGGGCGATACCAATTTTAACGGTATTTTTGAGTTGCTTGTGCGCAGTTACGGCTGCCCTATGGTGGCGCAGGAATTTCAACCTGCCATTTTTGAAACAGGCGATAAGCGTATCATCATCATTGATGGTGAGCCAAAAGGTGCTATTGCAAGACTACCTGCCAAAGGTGGTGTGCGCTCAAACTTAGTGGCGGGCGGTTCGGCCAATAAAGTTGAGCTTGACGCGGATGACATGCGTATTTGCGATGCGCTCAAGCCAGAGCTTAAGAGGCGCGGCCTGATGTTGACTGGCATCGATGTAATTGGTGGTAAACTCACCGAAGTAAACGTAACTTCGCCTACTGGGATTCAAGCCATTAACCGCTTGAATGGTGTGAAGCTGGAGGCTGATTTCTGGGATGCGGTGATGAAGTGCTAGAAGCGATAGTTGCTTAAGGGCTAAACATCCAAACTGCTAGCAAGTTTCTCCCCCATCAACGCGCTTTGCTCGGTGATGAACTTAAATCGTAGCTCTGCTTTTTTACCCATCAAATCATGTACTTTAAGAGCTGCGTCTTCATAGGCTTCATCATCCACAATCACTTTGAGAAGTGAGCGCGAATCAGGGTTCATGGTGGTTTCTTTTAGTTGGGATGGGGTCATCTCACCCAAACCTTTAAAGCGTGTGACGTCCACATTGCCACGTTTCTTTGAGAATTCCTCAAAGATGGCATTTTTATCTTCCTCACTATGGGCATAGGCTGAGCTGCTACCTTGCGAGATGCGATACAGTGGTGGTTGTGCAAGGAATAAATGCCCATTACGAATGAGTTTTGGCATGCATTTGAAGAAATAGGTCATCAATAATGCCGAGATATGTGCGCCATCCACGTCCGCATCGGTCATGATAATGACACGCTCATAGCGCAATGCTTCTTCTTCGTAATTGTCGCGCTCGCCACAACCTAAGGCAAGGTTGAGGTCTGATATCTCTTGGTTAGCACGGATTTTATCCACAGTAGCGCTGGCTACATTCAGAATTTTTCCGCGCAGTGGCAAGACGGCTTGCGTTTCACGGCGGCGGGCCATTTTGGCAGAACCACCCGCAGAATCACCCTCTACCAAGAAAAGCTCGGTGCCTGTTTGGGCTTGTTTGGTGCAATCAGCAAGCTTGCCTGGAAGCCGCAAACGTTGCGTGACGCTTTTACGGCTAACATCTTTTGCTGCCTTGCGACGCAAACGTTCTTCAGCCTTTTCGGTGATATACACCAGTAAAGCCGTTGCTTGTTGTTTGTTGCTGCTGAGCCATAAGTCAAAATGGTCTTTAATGGCATTTTCAACCAGACGTGTGACTTCACGATTGGCAAGCTTATCTTTGGTTTGCCCCTGAAATTGAGGCTCGGGAATAAAGAGCGAGATTAGCCCTGTCACACCACTCATTACATCTTCAGCGGTGATTTTAGAGGCGCGTTTATTGCCTGCAAGCTCGCCATAATCGCGCAAACCTTTCACGATGGCATTACGCATGCCAAGCTCGTGTGTTCCACCTTGAGGGGTGGTGACGGTGTTACAATAAGAGAGTAGGTTACTATCCGCATTTTCTAGCCAATGAAACGCCCACTCTAGGCGCCCTTGATTATCATCAAAGGTGGTTTCACCTGCAAATGGTGCGTTAGTAACGGTAATCTCATCCGCCACGGCGCTGTTTAAATAATCCTGCAAGCCGTTGGGGAAGTGCAATGTTTCTTCCGTGGGAACGCTGGTGCCAGCATTAATAAGCTCGGCTGCGCATTTCCAACGAATTTCTACGCCCTTAAACAGATAGGCTTTAGATTTGGCTAAACGGTAGAGGCGCGATGGGCGGAAGCGCATTTTATCGCCAAAAATTTCAACATCAGGATAGAACGTCACCGTTGTGCCACGGCGATTATTGACCGCGCCCAAATTTTCAAGCTTGGTGACGGGAGTGCCTCGGCTATATTCTTGTCGCCATAATTCGCGGTCTCGTGCTACTTCGATGAGTAGTTTCTCCGTCAGTGCATTTACAACAGAAATACCCACACCGTGCAAACCACCAGAAGTATAATAGACCTTGCCACTAAATTTACCACCCGAGTGAAGCGTAGTGAGGATAACCTCTAACGCTGATTTTCCGGGATATTTAGGGTGCGGATCAACCGGAATGCCGCGACCATTATCGCGAATGGTGATGCCGCCATCACTTTGAATTTCCATTTCAATACGGTTGGCAAAACCAGCTACGGCTTCATCCATCGCGTTATCAAACACTTCAGCCACTAGGTGGTGATAGGCATTTTCGTCGGTACCACCAATATACATCCCAGGGCGGCGACGTACTGGCTCTAGCCCTTCTAAAACCTCAATATCATCCGCGGTATAGGCGTGCTCAGACAATTTTGGCGCGGGTGTATTTGATTTGTTATTATTGAAAAGGTCGCTCATGGTTACTCTGATTATGTTGCTTTTCAATCATCGCACGCGTGGCTGTGGCGTTGAAATATCAAAGATGATTGAATTTATCTTCATCATACTATACCAGTAGAGCGAAGAAACTCAAGTAGCAAAGCATAGCATTTGTGCGTGTTAGCGCACTTTTTTACTTGACGAGAGAGTAAATTTTCGTTCTGCTGGCACAAAGTGCGCGGTGATGGTTATTTTCGCATTGCGTTATAGGCTGCGGGTAGAGTAAAATTAATTTATTATCATTTCAACGAATCGTTTTGGTGAGTTGAGGCTAGTAATAAATTACCGCCGGTACATTCATTAGTTTTGATGAAAATTAATGGAAAAAGAGATTATAAATTGTTAGGTTAATATGGCAACGCCTCCTAAACAAATTTTGCAAGACACTTATAATCAACTGCTTTCATTTTATGATTTAGCGGAGGAGTTGATTGATACGGTCGAGCATCACGAGGTAGAAAGCCCATTATCTCAGTTTGATTTTATCGAGCCATTGGTAGAGCGCGTGGAAGAAGCCACCGATGTGCTGACCGAAGAATATCGCTATTTTGCTGAAAGTGGTGAAGAGCCAAGTCAGGCGCGTAAAAATCGTATTGAAAACGCGCTGGGCAATATTTTTGATGTATTAAATAGCTGCGGCGAACTGCCTTCTATAGATGAGTAAATAATCATGTCTAAAAAAACCTATTCTCCGCCAAAAAAGAAAGTCAGCAAATGGCAACAAGTGCTGGCTTCAGTACATGGCAAATTGGTGAAGCAGCTCAAAGTGAATGAAAAACTTTCCCCTGCCAAAGGTAAGGGCGGAGGTGGCATGGGGCGTTAGAAGCACTTTTTTTGCATTTATTCCAATATTCCAAATTTTTTCCAGAAATTAATATTTTTTTAACATTTAGTTAGTAAGCTAATGGCTTGATAGATTTATGCTAAATGCAGGAATATACATATGCCAGAAAAACAACCAATACTTACCACTTTTGTAGATCCAGATATTTCATTTATTGAAGGAGGTAGTTTGGGTGTGGGTGGCGCAGATGCAAAATATCAAGAGGGTATAGCTGGTGGATATGACCATGCATTGCAGCAAGGCCATAAGGTAGTACATACAGGTGATTGGCATTCGTCTTTTTTAGATCCAGTTAGTAATGAGCGTTTACCGAATGTCACCTACATGGCTTCGCACAAGGTCATGATGATGGATAGAATACTACGAGGAATTAAAGAACAAACAATCCTTAGTCACTCAACGTATTATAAGAATTACAATCCTAAGCTGGAATTTTTCGCTCTAAACGATGATGCATTGGAAGAGTTGGCAAGTGGCGATGAACGCTTGTTAGATGACTTAAAGCGTATAAAAGCGGCGTTAGGTGGAGTAGATGCATATGAGGAGGCATATCCAGATCATTCGTACCAAGAGGCTTATTTAAAATTAGCAGAAACTCTGCAAGAAATGGCGGGTGAGGGTGTGGTAGACCTTAAGCACGCGCTTGCTGCAGCTAAGCAAATGCGAGGCGGGCCACATAATGGTTTTTCATTTGGGCAATATGTGCAAATGGAAGTGGATGGTAAGATTCAAACCGTTGGGTGTATTGATGCCGACAAGAAAGTTCTTGCGGTGAAGTGGGGTGGTGCAGATGGTCAAACATGGGATCCAAGTGCTAAAAAACCAACCTATGCAGATGTTGTGGCGGAAGGTGAGGGTGTTGATGCGTTTCAAGGTGAAGAGCTTGATGTAGAGGCTATAAAAGGAGCGATTACTAATGCAGCTGATCCAAGCGTAAGAGCAAGTATTCAAGAAAATCTTAACAAGCAAGGAGCGCAATTAAAGAATATAGCAGCATGGAATCCGCATGGTGACCGTATGAGCCCAGATTCTCAGCAATGTAAAGCAATGGATGATGTAAGAGATAAGCATTTTGGTAAAACAGCGACCAGTGCATTGTATCAAATAAAACGACTTACAAGAGATATGGATTTTTTTGCGGGAGTTGAAGGACAAGAATTTGAAGTTGATAAAGTGCCAGCTGGCAGGAAGGTAAAGTTTACAGGTGGTGAGGAAAAGACGTTTGAAGGCAGTAAAGGGCAAACAATTCAATATCGTGAGTATTCTACTCGCTTTATTAGCCCATTAGGTAGAATCAACATTACGATGAAAGCATTTGAGAATGGCAATCTTACCTTTGGGATTAAAAATGAAACATCAGGTAAAGAAGAGTTCTTTATGGCAAAGGGAGGCGGTAACCGTGAAGAATATGGAGCGGGACTTGATCCTTATTCAGACCCCCTTTACCAATTGGTCTATGAAAGCGTGCTTAAAGATGCGGACGTGACCCGTGAGACACCACGAATGACGTTTGGGCTAGCAGGCAATTATTGTGTGAAAAGTACAATTCTAAGTACAGAAATGGTGGTTCAACATGCGGATGGGGTTCTAAGTGAAATGCCAGGATGTGGTACTCGCTATATACCTGGTGCGCCAGGGCAAGATGTGGTGGCAGAAACGGCAGGTCTTCTTGATGAGAAAAATGTTAAAAGTGGTGATAATTGCATGAATAAGGCAGAAACTCCAAAAGAGGCC
>CAYGTX010000077.1:0-416 GCA_964352935.1 uncultured Rickettsiales bacterium
CCATCACTGGATTTCATTCAGAAACTTTTGACTACTTTGAGCGATAGCATGTTGTTTTTCTTCACCCATTCGGTCGTAGGTTTTATAAAGCATCCCAACGCGCGGGTTAGAGGCAAGTTTAGAACGATTACGCGCTAAGAAATCCCAATAGAGATAATTAAAGGGGCATGCTGAATCGCCCGTTTTACTGCTTATTTTATAGCTACAACCCTTGCAATAATCCGACATTTTATTGATGTAATTACCGCCTGCTGCATAGGGTTTGCTCGCAAACACACCACCATCAGCAAATAATGACATGCCTGTTACATTGGGCATTTCAACCCATTCAAATGCATCGGCATAGACGATTAAAACACACTCAGTCCCGGCTTTTAGATCTAGGCCTGGAAGTCTTGCAAAGTTAGGAATCACGA
>CAYGTX010000077.1:426-7228 GCA_964352935.1 uncultured Rickettsiales bacterium
GTCACGCATTGTTTCAAGCAATTCATCTTGGTGTTGCCCGACCAAAAGAACTCGGGCAATTTACGCTTCGCTTCAAAAAAATTCTCTGTCGCGTAATCAGGCATTTTAAGCCAGTAAATGCCCCTTACAAACTCTCTCCAGCCAAGAATCTGCCTTATAAAACCTTCCACCGCATTCAGTGGCGCTTGTTTGTTGTGATAAGCATCCACCGCCGCTTCAATACATTCTTTAGGCAATAGCAAGCCACAGTTAATGTAAAAACTAATATGTGAATGATACATCCAAGGCTCACCTTGCAGCATCGCATCCTGATAATCACCAAATTGTGCTAATCGATATTGAATAAAATGCTTTAGCACTTCCAACGCCTGGCTGCGCGTGACGGCAAAATGAAACGGCTCTAAATCACCAAAATGCTTGGCACAGTGCGTTTTCACCAATTCAAGCACTTCGTTTGTGATGTCATCAGCCGCTGTTTTAAATGGCGCAGGAACGTCTAAACCAGACTTAGGCGGCTTTCTATTCTCTGCATCATAATTCCATTCTCCTCCCTCTGGTTTATCGTTAGTGATAAGAATATTATGTTTCTTACGCATCTCACGATAAAAATACTCCATGCGAAGCTGCTTTCTATCTTTTGCCCACGCTTTAAACCACCCCTCAGAGCATAAGAAACGATCATCTTCACATATTTCAACATCTATAGAGAGGTCAGTTTTCCATGCCTTCACCGCTTCTAACACTCGATATTCGCTGGGAGAGGTAATCACGACGTTGTTGATATTATGCCGAGCAATCGCTCTTTTAAGCTCTTGTGTGAATGAGTGGGTGTTTTCAACGTCATCTAACGTCACATAATCTACGTGATAGCCATCATCTCTAAGTGATGCTGCAAAATGCCGCATGGCAGAAAAGAGAAAGGCTATCTTTTTTTTATGATGTTTTACATAAGTGGCTTCTTCATGCACTTCACACATAAAGATAATATCTTGATGTTTATTACCATTCGATAGGCTTGAAATCTGGCGTGAGAGCTGATCACCCAATATAAACCGCAATGTTTTCATAGGAAAGATGAACCTAGTTTTTTATAAGAAAAATAGTCTGTTCACATTATGTTAACAGCACAATTTCATCAAAGCAATCTACTTAAATCGCCCTTAAAATTATACGTAGACTCACCATAACTTATAAGCTGACTAGTAGCTGATAGCTTATGCTTTTAGTAGAAAAACAACATAAGTTTAGCTTACTTGACTGGTTAGAATTTTATCGAAGGACGCTCTTCAAATAGAGAATCCTAAGCATGAGTTGAGATTTATGAGGCACCAAAAACTTCTAAGACGCAGAATAACTTACTCTCTAATAGCCATATTTGGCAATTTCAGATGCTAGTTTTTCCTGTTCTCGCTTATTTTGAAGAAACTCTTCAAAACTATCAGTCATCTTATGCTTTCCTAATTTTTCGACATTAGTTTTTTCTTGAGGTACTTTAGTTTCTTCTTCAGAATCTTTGGTTTGCCTTAAAGGCACTTTAGTTTCCACTTCTTGCAGTGGTAAAATATGCTGGTGATGATGCGTGCTTCTTCGTTCTTCGGCAGATGGCGGAATACTGGCTTCAGGATCACACAAACCAGTTTTATAATCTTTAGGCATATGTTTAGTACGCTGAGGAGGAGAATAAAGATTTTTACGAACAAACTTATTACTTTCGTCTTGTTCAATAAGTACTACCTCACCATTACCAATTTTTGGTATCGCCATGGTTTCTTCAACTGTATTATGAAAGAATGATCCAGTAAATGCTCTTTCCACATGGTTGTGTGAAATGATAAACACGTTATCAATACCTTTATCTTTAGTACTACGCATCATTTCATTTTTAAAGATTTGAGTACGTATAAAAAGGTCTAATGGTCGTTCGCCAAGAGGCTTACGCGCAAAAAACCCCCCATTCCTTTTTGTAAGGAGGGCGTTATATTTTTTCACTTCATGTGGATAGGCTGCTAAACGTTGATTATCAGAAGAAAGATCATCATACATACCATGATCAATTTCAGTAATAAGGGGATCTTCTCGCAATTCAACATGATCCAGCACATCTCCAAGCCCTTTTCTAAAACCATTCAGAGTTTGAATGGTACGTTTAAGTGGACTGTAATATATGCGCGTTTTTTGCTTTGCCGCTTCTGGATGTTGTTCAAAATATTTTCGTATTTCTAACCCTGTTTTATAGGCCTGCTCATATCCTAACTCGGTGAGTGATAATTCAAGGTTCTGTACACTTGCATATTTTGTGTGATCAATATTCCCTTCCGACTCACCATGCCTTATAAAAAAACAGCGTTTCATAATATTTTTCCTAATTAACGATAACTTATAAATTCAGTTTCATTTCAAGCACCTTAACACATGAATGTTTCAAGAATATTACAAAAGAAGTTATTTTAATGCTCAGATGAAAAGCGAATATAGTTATTCGTACCATGATATTACTGGAGCTAGATATTGCCTACTTACTCTCAGCAAACACAAAGCGTGTATAAAAATAGCTAAGCCCAATAAGGCTGATACCTAGACCAAAGAAAGAGAAAACGCGATATAGCCCCTCCAGCTCTGCAGCGTCATAAAGGAATACTTTACCAACGGTGAATAATATTACTCCCAACGAAGCATAACGCAGCATTTTATTCTTCTTGATAAGACCACCAAACAGCAAACCGATACCCAGCAAAAGCCACACAACAGAATAGGTATAAATTTCAGCATTTGTGACTGCGCCAACATTGAGATATTCTCCATGAAATATATGCCTCACATTGGTTGTGATGAGTACAAAGAGAGCTGCAAGCATAAAACCACCCACATAGTTAGCCCATTCTTCTTTACCTAAATGCAACAACTCTTTTCTGGCTATATATGCCCAAATAAGGGGGAAGCCATACGGTAGCAACAAACTATTGAACAACGCTATTCCAGCAATTTTTTGTGAAGCCATCATAGGATTATGAATCAGCATATCAAAATAGAGAATACGGAACACGGCAAAACCACAAAGCACAACACCACTCAATGAAAATGCGCTGCGACAAAATCTCCTTCCAGCCCATAGACATACCAACCCATAGACGAAAAGAATATTCGTAATCATTCCGCGCTCAAAAAAGCCTGCTTTGATAAACATCACATTCTGATCTGGATGCAAGCTGTTGCGCGTAAAGTAATAGCCCATCACGGCAACAAGTGCGATTGCGGCCACTTCAAACACTCGGATTAACACATCATCTTTGCGTTTCCTGAGTAAATAAGCACTGCCAATAAACATAATGGCGGGTATGCCCAACTGGAATAAAGGCCACTTCACAAGCGGAATAGAGGTTTGCAAATGCCACTTTGCTTCAACCAAACTATAGACCGTTAATTGCACCATAAGAATAATCTGTGGTAACAATAATAAAGCAAATATACAAGCAAGAACAGCGGCAATCGGGCGTAATGCCTGAATGGACGTTTTGCCATTAATCCACGCAATCACAAGCATTTCAGCAGCAATGGCGACTGATAAAAACTCACGTTCAATTTCAATGGTCAGCGCCAGTGAAACAAATGAACTTGCCACCACGGCAAACACCGCATAGAGATATTGCCTATGCTTGTAATCTGAAAGTCGTTCATATATTTTAAAGAGAGCGTAAATGGCACACGCTGCTAAAACAATTCCTAACGCTCCCCAGAACAGAGGAACTCCAACAAATAAAGTAGTGGTATGGAGCTTATAATATGCAAGTAGGTAGTAAGATACCCCTGTTGCTCCCACTAAGCCTGCCCACAAAATAGGCACTCTGGCTTTGAACATCAGAAAATAACCACTTCCCATATAAATAGTCGCAAAAACAGCCAATATAATTGCGAACAGGCCATCATCTCTTGTCTCCCAAGTCGCTAGCATCACCAGTGTTACCGCCATCGACAGCCAAGGCACAAATCCATAAAGTTTATCATTAAAATAGGCCAAGCCAATACCGCCCACAGCCAACAAGCCAAACAAGCCCCACTCCATAAAGCCAAAGCCTGCTTTACCTGCAATAATACCCATCAAAACCAACGTACCACCCATGCCGATATAATTGAGTATAGACGTCAGTTTAAAGATTCCAGCGTAAGTGCCACCACCATCTTCTTCATATTGCTTTCTAGAGGTAATAACGATGGTAGCGCTAATGCCAACAAGAAACAAACCAAGCCAGATACTATCTCCCATATGATAGCTACTGAAAAGCCACACAATCACCCACAATAAAGAAGCGCCAATAGTAGGAATAGATAGCCACCACCATTTGGTTTTTCTCACCACAATAAGCAGCCCTGATGCCGTGAAATATAGATAAATAAACAACGAAAATGCATCGCCACCCGTTGTACTAAGCAGTGCTGGCGTTAGAAAACCACCCGCCATTCCAAGCAGTGCAATGGGTGGGCCATGCCGCAGTGAAAGCACCAGTGCCGTTGCAGTAACCACTGCCATCGCTCCAAACCCAATCCATATAGGAACAAGTTCATAAAGCCGCGCAGAGGCAAACGAAACCACATATAAAATGGCAATTCCTGCACCTGCTAGAGACTGCGCAATGCGCACTCCGTTTGCAAAGTCAGGCTTGTTTCGCACCCATTTAGCAGAATATAGCAATCCAACACCTAATATTGCCCCCAAAGTGACACGCACAGCAGGGCTTAGCAGGTTGTTATCAATCGAGTATTTAACAAGGAAGAATCCCGCCAGTGCTAACGCAACGCCACCAATCCATACTGGCAGACGCGCTCCAAATTGCTGCTCAAATCCCACTTCTTCTTTGGGTTGCGGCTTGATTGCTGGTTTTTCCTCTTCAGCTAGAGGAATAGCAACGTCTTCCTCTGTATTCTTTTTTATGGCAGTCGCATGGATTTGTTCAGCATACAATGGATATTGGAAAAGCTGATTTTTGGGCAGCTCTATCCCTTCTTTTTCTAAGGCAGCTTTCAGTTGCCTTATGGTCTGCTTCAAATCATTAATTTTAGAGTAATTCACCCATGGCATAATAAATGCCGTCACTAAAGCAGCAAAAAAAGCAACAATTCCTAAAAGAGGAAGTAAAACTAATTCCATTAACGCACCCTTTTTCACATTTATTTGCACAATGTGATTTAATCTTACTACATTTGGCTTAATGATTAATGTAAAAAATTTTATGTTAAATTAACGGAATGTTAAATCTTTGTAACTCTGCGGCAAAGACTTAGACAATCTTCTTGTGATACGCTAAGAATTTAATGAGCGTAGTTTAAAGAAGGCTAGGGTTTACAACGTTAAAGTCTTATGCATCTAACCTCGGCGGTGTACTATGTGAGCGTGTTGTTTCTATAAAATCCTTATTGCTTTCAGATACGTTAAATAGATAGAGTTAATAACGCTACACGACACTTTATGAATAAAAACAATTATAGATGAGTTATGAAAAAGAAAATTATGTTAATCGCCATATCTTTAGTAGCTATCACCGCATTATTATGGGGGCCTTTCGTGAGTAATGTTGAACAAGCCAATTATCAAACCATTACCACCTATCCCAACCAGATAGAAGTGCGTGAATATGGCGAGCTTATTGTTGCTGAAGCAGTGATGTCTGGCAAAAGGCAAGAAGCCATAGGCGGAGGTTTCCGTGAAATTGCAGATTATATTTTTGGCAATAACGCTGACAATCAAGACATCACGATGACCGCGCCCGTCACCCAGCAAAGCACCAGCGAAGAAAGCTGGAAAATCCACTTTGTAATGCCTAGCCAATATACGATGCAAACCCTACCCAAACCAGTCAATGCCAATGTCAGCATCAAGACAATAGCACCTAAGCGCTATGCGGTGATAACCTTCTCTGGCTCTTCTGATAATGAAAATATTCAAGAACATGAAAAAATCTTAACCGATTTTATGAAAGCAGAAAATCTACCTGCACTTTCTGCACCAGCCTATGCTTTCTTCAATCCACCATGGACGCTGCCTTTTTTAAAGCGTAACGAGGTGATGATAGAAACCAAGTAAACTTGCTTTCTTAACAAAAGTTCACTTCCATGAAAGAGCGGTGCCACGATGAATATGAGACAATTACATTCATCGTGGGCTTAACCACAAATGGAGGTAGTTATGGCTGATATTCATGATACGCAACATCATCACAATGAAGATGGTACTAAAAGCCTGATGGATGATACACTCGAAAGCGTTGCTGAGTTTTTTGGTGTGGAAGATGGACAAAAGAAATTAGACCATCGTGAAAAGTTTAAAGATGAAGATGGCTGCGCTCGTTATGACGATTTATGGGGTGGCTAAAGGGAGATTGAAATGTTCTATCGTTTGTTTATGTTGTTATTAACACTTATTGCTTCACCTGTGAATGCGGAGATTCTAATGTCTGTTCCCAATGCCCACCAGTTTGAATTTAAAACCATTGAAGGCGAAACCATTAAACTCGCCGATTATAAGGGCAAGGTCATACTTGTTGTAAACACCGCCTCTCAATGTGGCTTTACTCCGCAATATGCTGGTTTGCAGTCATTGCATGAAACATATGGCGATAAAGGCTTAGTGATTATTGGCGTGCCTTCTGATAATTTTGGCGGTCAAGAATTTGAGCAGGAATCGGAGGTGAAGGAATTTACCACCAAAGAATTTAAAACCACCTTCCCGCTCACCACTATCAGCAACGTCAAAGGCTCTGATGCACATCCTTTCTATCAATGGGCAAACAAGAAAGCCGGCTTTTTAGGT
>CAYGTX010000078.1:0-7202 GCA_964352935.1 uncultured Rickettsiales bacterium
TAGTTTTGAAGACCCGCATAGCGCCCGCATTATTGGAGGCGCTTTGTAATTTCTGCCTCGCGGTTTCCAAATAAGTGAGCGGTTTTAAGATCACCTGCTGGTGGTGTAATGTCTGGCGAGGCATTTTCTGATTGAGCGACCGCCCCTAGGCTAGAACCCATGCGATTCACTACATCCGCCTTGCCTGCCTCTCCATCGGGTGATTGATTAGGCTCGGCCTGACCTACCCAAATCATGCCATGCTGGGCTGCAAATACTGCCATTTGAATGAGTGTATTCACCTTATCACCACTCAAACTGTGCGAGTTGGTAAAACCAGCCGCTACTTTATCTTTCCATTCCTGTTTGAACCACGCCTTGGACGATGCATCCATGAATGCCTTAAATGGTGCTGACACTGAGCCCATATACGTGGGTGAGCCAAAAATGATGGCATCCATATCATTAAGTGATTGCAGGTCTTGAGTGGCATCCTCCGCTTTGATGAGATGCGCCGTCACTCCCTCAACCGATGCTGCACCTTTTTCTACATATTTGGCTTGCACTTCGGTATGGCCAAAGCCACTGTGATAAACGATTGCGATTTTAGTCATGATTAATTTCCTTATATGATTTTTTAGTTATTTGCTCGGCACATCAATCACCAGCACTTCTACGTCGCTGAGTGCGGTAATGGTGATGGTTTCTAGGTCAGTAATTTCTGCCCCATCGCCTTTTGTTAGCTTTTTGCCGTTAATCTCCACCTCGCCTTCTGAAGCCAACACATAGGCTTGCGACTTGATGGCGTGATGGATAGATGTTCCTTTTTCCAACCTTCCGCCATAAATCTCAGCATTTTGGTGGATAGAAAGTGGCGCATTGCCATCACCCGATACAAGCAGGTTAAGCTTCTCAGTCACTGGCTGCTTGGGAAACTCCTTTGCATCCCATCTTGGCTTTACCCCTTTTTTGTTGGGGTGAATCCAGATTTGATAAAGATTAGTATCTTCATTTTCTAAATTATATTCAGAGTGATAGATTCCCGTGCCTGCACTCATCACCTGCACATCACCTGCTTCAGTGCGGCCTTCATTACCTTGGCTATCGCGGTGGGTGATAGCGCCTTTTCTAACATAGGTGATAATTTCCATATCGCGGTGTGGGTGGGTATCAAACCCCGCTCCCGCTTTCACGATATCGTCATTAATCACGCGCAATGTACCAAAACCCAAACGCTTCTCATCATGGTAGCTGGCAAAGCTGAAGTGATGTCTGGCATCTAACCAACCATGGTTAGCGTGACCTAATTTTTCATAGGGATACAGTGTAATCATTGTTTTTCTCCTTTATTGGCAATTATGCTTTTAAAGCTTGTGGAACAAATCTATCGATAATTGGTAATTTACGTACGGCATACGCACCGCCACCTTGTATGGCTACAATCACGGCAAGCGCTACTAGCAGAAGCGGAAACTCCCAGCCACCACCTTGATTGCTAAACACCCAACCATTGGCACTATGCGCCCATGTAGCTCCTAAAAGGATGGGTAGGCTAAGTAATGCGGTTAAACGCGTATACACCCCCAGTAACAACGCTGCGCCGCCTGCCACTTCACCAAAAATGGTGAGGTAAGCAACAATGGCTGGTAGGCCTAAGCTTTCAAAGAAGCCAACTGTTCCTGCAACAGTGAAGACGAGCAGTTTTAATAGGCCATGTGAAAGTAGAA
Source organism: uncultured Rickettsiales bacterium (assembly GCA_964352935.1). Lineage (GTDB taxonomy): Bacteria > Pseudomonadota > Alphaproteobacteria > Rickettsiales > CAYGPX01 > CAYGPX01. Next base: position 1,707 of record CAYGTX010000078.1, read on the forward strand.
TGGTTCCAAGTGTGGTACGAAGTGCAAAAGCACCTAAGTTTTGTGATGAAATGGTCATGGTGATTATCCTTTATGTTTTATTTCTATGTTGTCCGATAAATTCAACTTTATCAGTTCCCTATAAAATGATAATATGCATATTTAGAATATAATTAGTTCCAAATAGTTATTAATATGGATAATGTTTCACGCATCAGTATGTTTGTAGCAGTGGTCAAGCACCAAAGCTTTGCGGGCGCGGCACGCTCGCTGGGTTTAACTGGCCCAGCCCTTAGCAAACAAGTGCAGGCACTCGAAGACCAGCTAGGTGCAAAGCTACTCCATCGCACCACAAGACACATATCCCTTACCGAAGAAGGCGCTATTTATTTTGAACGTGCCAGCAAAGCACTGGAAGATTTAGCCGAGGCAGAGCAATTACTTCACGATCAGCAAGCCTGTCCCAAAGGTAGCCTAAAAATTAATGCGCCCATGTCATTTGGTGGCAGATATTTAGCACAGCCCATCGCTGCATTTGCAAGCGAGTATCCAGACATCTGCTTGGATATTGATTTTGATGACCGCAACATCGATATGATTGCCGAAGGCTATGATGTGGTGGTGCGAATTGGTGCGCTGAATGATTCATCGCTAATTGCTCGCAAGCTTGCACCCTGCCCCATTTTGCTGTGTGCTACGCCCACCTATCTTAAAAAACACGGCACACCTAAAACACCAGAGATGCTAGAAAAAATGCCTGCAATTATCTACACCAAGCATGGTAACAACACCGAATGGCGTTTTGGAAAGCAGGGTAAGCAAGGCAATTGCACCCTTAAAAAACATCTGGGAGCTAACAATGCAGAAGCCATGCTGCAAGCGTGTTTGCATAGCATTGGCGTTGCATTACTGCCTATTTTTGTGGCAGCACCACATTTGGCAACAGGAGAGTTAGTCAGAGTGCTGCCCGACTATGAAACAACGCCTGAACGCAACATCTATGCGATATTCCCAAAGAACCGTTACCTTTCCACCAAAACAAGATTGTTTGTGGATTGGCTAACTGATTTCAGCAAACAGTTGCCGTGGTAAAACATAAAAAAAATGGGCGCTTCAGCAAAATATTGCCACAGCACCCATCTTTTCTTTACAGCTTAATTATTAATTAAACCGACCAAGATTCATCACTTTTACCCATGCTTTGACAAAATCATTCACGAATTTCTCGCGTGATTCATCATAGGCATACACTTCAGCAACAGCACGAAGCTCTGAGTTAGAACCAAACACAAGGTCAACAGGCGTTGCCGTCCATTTTACCTTGCCTGTTTTACGGTCTACGCCTTCATAGACACCTTCTTCATTGGCTGCTTTCTTCCACTGGGTAGACATACTCAGCAAGTTAACGAAAAAGTCGTTATTCAGCGTGCCCGGTTTGTCGGTAAACACACCACGGCCTTCACTGCCAACATTGGCATTAAGCGAACGCATACCACCCACAAGCACCGTCATTTCTGGCACAGTGAGGTTGAGAAGGCTGGCTTTATCCACAAGCATTTCAGCAGGAGAGCGATAGCTTTCTTTGCTGTAATAGTTACGGAAACCATCTGCGGTTGGCTTAAGCATCGCAAATGATTGAACATCCGTTTGCTCTTGGCTAGCATCTGCACGCCCTGGCGTGAATGGTACACTCACATCATAGCCTGCATCTTTGGCTGCTTTTTCCAAAGCCGCTGCGCCACCTAGCACAATCAAATCTGCCATAGAAACTTTGGGCGCTTTACCAAAGAAAGACCCATTTTCGTTAAAGTCTTTCTGAATTTTCCCAAGCGTATTTAACACTTTTTCTAATTCTTTTGGTTTATTCACTTCCCAGCTTTTTTGTGGCTCTAAACGTAAACGTCCACCATTAGCACCACCGCGCATATCGCTACCACGATAGCTAGACGCAGAAGCCCAAGCGGTTCTTATCAACTCAGGCACAGTTAAGCCAGACTCAAGAATCTCCTCTTTAAGTTCAGCTACTTGGTCAGCATCAATGAGTTTATAATCGACCTTAGGAATTGGATCTTGCCACAACAACTCCATGGTTGGCACTTCAGCACCCACATAACGCGCACGAGGGCCCATATCACGATGAGTTAACTTAAACCATGCTTGTGCAAATGCTTGCTCAAACTGCTCAGGATTTTCATGAAAACGCATCGCAATTTTCTTAAACGCTGGGTCGCGCTTAAGTGCTAGGTCAGTGGTGAACATAATTGGCGCATGAAATTTGCCTTCAATATGTGCATCAGGTACTAGGTCTTTGGCTGACTCGTCGGTTGGAATCCACTGTGTTGCACCTGCTGGGCTTTTGGTTTGCTTCCAATCAAACTTAAATAGATTGTCTAAATACATGTGTGTCCATTGCGTAGGAGAAGATGTCCACGCACCTTCTAAACCACTGGTCACGGTATCTTCAGCGTTACCTTTTCCACATTTATTTTTCCAACCAAAGCCTTGTGCTTCTACTCCGGCTGCACCTGGCTCAGCACCCACACAATCATCTGGCTTGTGTGCGCCATGCGCTTTACCAAAGGTGTGACCCCCAGCAATCAATGCCACAATCTCTTCGTCATTCATCGCCATACGACCAAAAGACTCACGAATATCTTTAGCAGCAGAAAGCGGATCATGATTCGCATTTGGGCCTTCTGGGTTCACATAAATCAACCCCATTTGAACAGCAGCAAGCGGTTTTTCTAACTTACCATCTTTACCTCGACGCTTCTTATCACCATCTTGAATGAATTTTTCTTCAGGCCCCCAATAGACCAAATCAGCTTCCCAATCATCTTCACGACCGCCTGCGAAACCGAGGGTTTTGAAACCCATATTTTCCATCGCTACATTTCCAGCAAGAATCATTAAATCTGCCCATGAAACTTGACGACCATATTTTTGCTTCACTGGCCATAGCAAACGTCTTGCTTTATCAAGGCTGGCATTGTCTGGCCAGCTGTTAAGCGGATTAAAACGTTGCTGACCACCGCCCGCGCCACCGCGACCATCATGCGTACGATATGTCCCCGCACTATGCCACGCCATACGGATGAAGAATGGCCCATAATTACCATAATCTGCTGGCCACCAATCTTGTGATTCAGTGAGTGCAGCTTCAATATCTGCCTTGAGTGCTTTTAGATCAACTTTCTTAAATTCTTCAGCATAATTAAACGTCTTACCATATGGGTTTGATGCAACATCTTGATCGCGTAAAGGTGCAAGATTCAACTGGTCTGGCCACCAAAACTGGTTTGGCTTTGCTTCTGCCTTTTGCATCGTCGCACTCACCGCTATAGCAGGCATCAGTGAGATTGCCATCAATCCAACCATCGCCGATGTCATCAATAAATTGCGTTTTTTCATGGAATTTCCTCTTTTGTTTAGCTGAAATATCAGCACTGAATAAATTGCCCGTCTCTCCAGCAAATATACTTTAACCATAAGAACCCTATTTGCACGAATAGCAATGGGTTTTTTATAAATTAACGTTAACAACTCTCTCGATTGAAGTGAAGTAGTTTTTTTCTATCACAACGATAGAGGCTTTCTATGATAAACCGCTGATTTTGATATGAGATAAGAAGAATATTAGAGTTGAATAATCCTATTTAGTACCGCACCTGGGCTTTCTATTTCACCTAGAATATTGATTTGCTCAAAATAATCATACCACCTGAACTTTATCATTTTATTATGAAACACATCGGCATCATGCTTATCGTAAAATTTATACACCGAGCAGTAATGGTAGGGGGTGTCATGCTTATTTTCCATATCCACGATGTCCATCCAAGCGATGGTTTCGATGGTAGAGCTAATAGAATACATGATATCAAGCGCTTGCTTGACGTATTTTAATCTCTCCTGCTTGGATAATTCATGCCATGCTTGTTTAGGTTTCCACAGCTTCACAAAAAGATACATATGCTTCTATCCTTGCCCTTGTTTTTAATAAGTATAAACGATTTTGAACCTCGCTTCCAACCAATATAGGGAAAGTTAAAATTATTGCTTACAAGTAGCCATTACACCTGCTCTATCTTTCCAGATTGCTTCCCATCCTTTTTCATGCGATGCATTTTGGATAACAGTAACTTCTGAACAATGCTGGTTTTGTGGCTTTATAAACCCTTTAGCCACCCAACTCGGTATCACTTCATCTTTACTACCAACATAGTGAATTTGCGGAAGGTTTTCTAATTGCGCTGAAATCTGCATCGGGTCGAGTGAACCTGTCAATGGTGATACTTTTTTTGAACGATTCAATGCCACATGGTCAAGATAGCCCGCTACAGTACGCAGGCTAAGAATATCATCTCGTTGAGCTGCTATTAGTGCCGCAACAGCACCACCACCCGAATAACCAACTAAATGCACACCGCTTGCACCCGATTTTGAGACCAAAAATGAAATGGCACCATTGATGGAGTTAATCACTTCGGGTGCAAATCGTTTTTGAAGCCAATAATCCTGAGTACATTCAGCATTTCTTTCCAATGCAATATATTGGCACGGTCTAGCAATGTAAGCTACACTAGGAGCAGAATCTAACGCTGCCAGAGCAAGTGTAGTAGGATAAATAGGCGTAGGATCTAGTGAAGGCCTATTGCGCGAAACCCACGCCATACCATCACCTTCAATATACACCGTTATAGGAGAAGAGGCCTTGCTAAAACGTGTGTAAGCACGCAATAAAAAAGGATGTGAATCTATTGTAACAGACTTCATGCCCGCTTCTTGCGCAATAGTTTTTGCTGTACTTATTCTTGATGCAGCACTATGGCAAGCCGAAAGAATGCAGCATACGACTAACAACAAACACAGCTTTCTTAGTAAACCAATATTATTAAATTGGAAAAAAACTATGTTCATTATTTACTATGCCACTAACAAAGCATTTTCAGCAAGAAACTTAAGATGTGAATCAAACTTAACCTTTACTTCCTTAAGCAACTTTTTTTCTTCCTGTATAGGCTTTCCTTGTTTATTTAAAACTAAGTCACCGTTGGTAAAATGAGTGAAATATAAATCAAATATTTCATCATGCGTACGAGTGCCATCAATATATTGCACCAGTAACCTTACATCATCACCAATCTTTATCGCTCTATGGCGTGAATTAGAAACAATGGAACCAGTTCGTGCTAAGTAACTAGCACTCAAAGAAACTTTAGGCTTTTGTGATATATTAATGAATGCTTTATCTTCTATTAGAGAAGCCTCAATTAATCCTGAGAACAACAATTTTGCTGCACTATCAGACCAAAGAGCTGCAAGTTCTGATTTATCTACATTTTGTAATTTATTTAACGCTAAATCAACAATATCATTAAAGGAAACAAACTGCCCCTTCTTATCTTGTAACACTGAAAGCAACGCTAAAGTGTAACGATAATGGCTATTACATGTGACATTGATGTTGGGAGTAGAAACTCTAATACTCTCCTCCTTTGCAAAGTCTCAGTGATT
>CAYGTX010000079.1:0-7201 GCA_964352935.1 uncultured Rickettsiales bacterium
GCGCATTAATGATTTGGGATTGAGCGTTTTTAAAAATGTAGCCAGTGAGCGGTTCTTTGATCTGGCATTATTTCTTTCGAGCTATGAGAATAAGGTAGACAAAAAGGGGCGGGTATCCGTGCCCGCGCCCTATCGCAACATGCTTGCTTCACAGGTGTTTCATGGTGTGGTGGCTTATTCATCGTTTACAAATCCGTGTGTTGAGGCGTGTGGTATCGACCGTATGGAGCGTTTGAGCGATAGTATTGATGATTTAGACCCGTATTCTGAGGAGCGTGATGCGTTTGCAACGGCTATCTTGGGTGGAAGTGAGCAGCTTTCATTTGATGGGGATGGGCGTGTGGTGCTTCCTGCTGGTTTGTTGGATGCTGCAGGCATTAAAGATAAAGCTGTGTTTGTGGGAAAAGGTAAGACCTTTGAAATATGGAATCCTGAAACATTTAAAGAACACGCTGAGAAAGCTAGAAAACTAGCACATCAGCAACGAGGTAACCTGCGATTAAAATCGCCAGATATGAAGAAGGAGGGCTGATTGATGCAAGTAGCAAATGCACATCATGTGCCGGTCATGTATGACCAGATGCTCTCTTTCATGCAACCAAAAGATGGTGAAACATACGTGGATGGAACGTTTGGCGCAGGAGGGTATACGCGGGGGCTATTAGAAGCTTCCAATTGTAATGTGATAGCAATTGACCGAGATAAGCAGGTGCTTTCTACCGCGGGGGCATTTACTAAGGAGTTTTCGGGACGCTTTACATTACTTTTGGGAGCTTTTGGCCAGATGGAACAACTGCTCAAAGATCATGGTGTGGAGAAAGTAGACGGCATTGTGCTGGATATTGGTGTTTCTTCTATGCAGATTGATCAAGCTGAGCGTGGTTTTTCATTCAAACAAGATGGTCCACTTGATATGCGCATGAGCGGCGAAGGCCCTGATGCTGCGTATTTTGTGAATACGCGAAGTGAAGAAGAAATTGCAGATGTGATTTTTCAATATGGTGGAGAGCGTAAATCACGCTGGATTGCAAAAGCTATCGTAGAAAAAAGAATCGAAACACCATTCACCAGAACAGGTCAATTAGCAGATTTAGTGAGATCTATCGTAAGGCAGGGAAAAAGTAAAGTTGATCCTGCTACGCGTACCTTTCAAGCGATTCGTATTTGGGTGAATGATGAGTTGGGTGAGTTAGAGCGTGCACTAGATGCAGCTGAGCGAGTTTTAAATCCAGGTGGAAGGTTAGTGATTGTGACTTTTCACTCACTTGAAGATGCATTAGTGAAGCGGTTTTTAAAGGCGCGCTCACCTAAAAAAGAGCATGTGTCAAAATATGGAAAAAATGCTGAGAAATCTCTTGAGAAGCACGAGACATTTCGTATATTAACAAACAGGTCTGTTTTGCCAGAAAGGGAAGAGATTAAGCTCAATGTAAGAGCGAGATCGGCAAAGCTGCGTGCAGCAATGCGGACCGAGGTAATAGGAGAAGGAACATGAAACCCGCTGCGTTGCTAGGTATAGCGTTGCTAGCGCTGAGCGTTTTTGCTTTATTTCAAGTAAAGTATAAAGTGCAAAATTTACGTCGTGATTTGGCAGAGATTGAACGCCAGATTTCGGCGGATAAAAAGTCTATCCACGTGTTGGGTGCTGAATGGGCATATTTAAACCGTCCTGAGCGCTTGAAGCAGTTGGCAGATCAATATCTTGATCTTCGCTATGTAAGTGTTGCACAAGTGAAAGAAGGTGAAGCGGTGATGGTTGCCGGAAGTGAACGTCAGCGAAATATGCTGGTAGAGCCAACACCAAGACCAATACTTTCAAGTATGACAGTTGTGTATAGATAATCTCTTACATTTAGATTAAAATTATTATCTCGAGACGGTGTTCGTGAAAAAAGAGCGGCATGTATCCTCAGTAAAAAAAGCCAATGTTCAGAAAAAGAATATTGCATCCGTTTCCATTTACCATGATCGTTTAGTTTTTGTATTAGTCGCGTTCATTGCTGTTTTTAGCATCATTAGTGTTCGATTAATGGGGCTTGGCTTCACAGCTGAGAATGGTGATATTTCTCCTTATATTGCGTCTGATTTTACTGAGCCTGAGTTATTTTATTCGCGCGCACCTGTTGTAGATAGGAATGGTGTATTGTTGGCCGTTAATTTACAAACAGCATCGCTTTACGCCAATCCACTTAAAATGATGGATGTGGATGAGGCAATTTTAAAACTTAAAACTATATTTCCTGATGTAGATGGTGAAACACTTAAAAAACGCATGGAATCTAAGCGTCATTTCGTGTGGATTAAGCGCAACTTAACACCATCAGAGCATTCGGATGCAAATGCATTAGGAATACCTGGGTTGTATTTTACTGAAGAAGAAAAGCGTGTTTATCCGCATGGTAATTCACTTTCGCATACACTTGGCTATACGGATATTGATGGGAGAGGCTTGGCGGGTATTGAAAATAGCTATGATTCTTTCTTGCGTAATTTGGACAATCAGAACCCTGAGATGGAAGAGCTCGCATTATCCATTGATATTAGAGCGCAAAGTATTTTAAGAGAAGAATTAATCAGCGGGTTAGAAGCGTTTAAAGCTAATGCCGCTGTTGGGCTGATTGCGGATGTTAATACAGGTGAGATTATCGCTATTTCTAGTCTGCCTGATTATGATCCGCATCACCCTTCGAGAATCAGTAAAGATGCCAGATTTAATCGCGCCACACTGGGTGTGTATGAAATGGGCTCTACTTTTAAAACATTCACCATGGCTATGGGATTGGAGTCTGGCACTACAAACATGAATGCAGAATATGATGTGAGTGAGCCGATTAAAGTGTCTCGCTTTACCGTAAGGGACTATCACCCACATGAAGGGATGATGAGCTTTCCTGAAATTTTCATTCAATCTTCTAATATTGGCACAGCAAAAGTGGCGATGGAAGTGGGTGAAAGCAATCAACGTGCTTTTTTAACGAGCCTTGGTTTGCTGGATAGGCTGGAGCTTGAAATACCAGAGCGCGGTTCGCCTTTATATCCTGAGCGTTGGGGTAAAACCGCTGCCGTAACAATTTCATACGGCCATGGAATTGCCGTAACACCAGTGCATCTGGTGCGTGCTATTGCTGCGATGACCAATGGAGGGGTGTTGTATCCCGCATCACTGGTTAAGCATAAAACAGGCGATGATGTGGAAGGGGTGAGGGTGATTAGCCAACGTACGTCAAAACAAGTGCAGAAGCTAATGCGCTTTGCAGTGAAATATGGTACGGGTGGCAAGGCAGAAAATATTGGCTACATGGTAGGCGGTAAGACGGGAACAGCAGATAAAGCAACAGGTGGTGGCTATAGCACCAATGGTATTGTGTCATCTTTTGTTTCGGTTTTCCCAATGCATGAACCAAAATATGCGCTTTACGTCATGTATGATGATCCTAAAAGTGAATATCGTTGGCAGCGTATGACAGGCGGTGTAACTGCTGCTGCTACTGCTGGGCGAATTATTCGCCAAGTTGCGCCCATTTTAGAAGTGCAGCCAGTGGATGAAAATAAGCGTGAATTAGCCAGACAATTTACATTAAAAAGTAGAGAAAAAGAGATTGATACCAGTGATTCTTTCTAATTTAATTGATGGGCTAGACGTTACAGTTAACCCAAAAGATACATCGACATCAGAGATTAAAGGGCTAAGCTGCGATTCGCGTGATGTGAGTGACGGCTTTATTTTTGCTGCATTTAAAGGTGATGCAGTAGATGGCATCACCTTTGTTGATAAAGCACTAAGTTTAGGTGCTGTGGCGGTGTTGTGTGATGAATCAAGCGTGCTTACATCTGAGCAAGAAGCGCAATGTATTGTGTTAAGAGCCAAAGAGCCGCGTAAAATCTTCGCTGAAATGGTGGGAAGATTCTATCACAAGCAGCCTGAGCATATGGTAGCAGTGACAGGGACAAATGGCAAAACATCTGTTGCACATTTCTGTCGACAAATTTGGCATTATGTGGGTAAAAAAAGTGCTAGCATTGGCACTATTGGAGCGCAAGATTGCGCTGATAAACGTTATGATGTGGCAGGGTTGACGACACCCGATGCGGTGGGGCTGCATAAAGTGCTGTCAACGATGAGTGAGAATGGTGTTGAATATGCCGCAATGGAAGCCTCTAGCCATGGATTAAGCCAATATAGGCAAGATGGTGTGATGCTGGAAGCAGCGGGTTTTACTAGCTTTTCACGTGATCACTTAGATTATCATAAAGATGAGCAAAGCTATTTTAATGCCAAAAGTAGACTGTTTAGTGAGCTTTTGCCTGAAGGTGCTGTTGCTGTTTTAAATGCAGATATCAAAGAATTTACTGCACTTGCAGATATTGCAAGAAAGCGAAAGCAAACTATCATCACCTATGGTGAAAAGGGTGAAGATTATAAACTGCTAGAAACCAAGCCCGCTAATGGCAAACAATTTGTAAAGCTTCGAGTAGGCGGAAAGCAATATAGTATTGAGCTAGCACTGGTTGGAAAGTTCCAAGTCTATAATATGTTATGCGCGCTTGGGCTTGTGGTGGCATCTGGCATTGATGTTGAGGTTGCAATATCGGTGTTAGAGAAGCTATATGCAGTGAATGGTCGCATGGAAATGGTGAGCGATGTGGATGCTAAATATGTATATGTGGATTATGCACACACGCCCGATGGGTTAGAAAAAGCCCTAGAAGAACTTAAACCTTATGCCAAAGGAAACTTAGTGGTGCTTTTTGGCTGCGGTGGTGATCGTGATGCTGGAAAACGTCCTGAAATGGGAGCGATAGCATCGCGCATTGCAGATAAGGTGATTGTGACGGATGATAACCCACGAACTGAAGATGCTGCAAGCATTAGAGCAGTGATACTAAAAGGCTGTGATGCTAATGCTGTAGAAATAGCGAATAGAAAAGAAGCTATATTTACCGCAGTAAATGCGTTGCAAGAAGGAGATATTCTTTTGATTGCAGGCAAAGGGCATGAAGATTATCAAATTATAGGCAAAGAAAAGTTTCCATTTGATGAAAAGCAACTAGTCAAAGATGCGATTGCGGGAGAAAAGAGGTGAGTGAAATATTGTATAATAGTAAAGAATTAGCAGACGCAACGAATACGAAAGTTGAACAAGAGGTGGAAGTTCGAGGCGTATCGATTGATAGCCGTAAGATAGAAAAAGATGATTTATTTGTAGCGCTGAAAGGTGAAAATTTTGATGGTCATGCATATGTGGCTCAAAGTTTTGAAAAAGGTGCGGTGGCAGCGTTGGTTTCAGATAAACCAAAAGGTGTGGATACTTCATCATGTGTAATTCACGTAGCGGATACGTTACAAGGGCTTACTGATATTGCTAAATATCGCCGTGCTCAAATGAAAGGCCGCGTGATTGGGGTGACGGGAAGTGTGGGTAAAACCAGCACTAAAGGTATGATGGCGCATGCACTAAGTGCTATTGGCAAAACGCATGCAACGCTTGGAAACCTAAATAACCATATTGGTTTACCGCTAACATTGGCACGTATGCCAAAAGATACTGAATTTGCTGTGATTGAGATGGGCATGAACCATCCTGGTGAAATTGCACCGCTTACGGCATTAACCATGCCGCATGTTGCAATGGTGACGACTGTGGCCTCGGTACATTTAGAATATTTTGAAAGTGAGCAAGAAATTGCGCGTGAAAAGGCGCAATTATTTAGTGCTTTAGAAGAAGGCGGTGTGGCTGTGCTTAACCGCGATAATCAGCATTTTGATTTTATGCGTCAATTGGTGGATGGTTTTAATGTTACCAGGGTGGTGACATTTGGGAAACATACATCGGCAGATGTGCGTTTGGTAAGCTATAGTGAGAATAGTGATAATCAGGCGGTTGTTGATGCGATTATTCATGGCGAAAAGATAGGATTTATTTTGGGTATTACCGGTGAACATCAGGCAATAAATGCGCTAGGTGTGCTTGCTTCTATTGGCGCTGCGGGTGCGGATGTGCATAAAGCTGCGGCGGCACTCAAAACATATAGCGGTGCTGATGGGCGTGGCAAAGTGCAATCGGTTAAGGTGGATGGAAAAACAATTGATGTGATGGATGATAGTTATAATGCTAGCCCAGCATCGATTGCGGCAGGTGTGAAAAACTTAACATCCTATGCAACACGAAAAAATGCGAATCGTGCCATTGCTGTTTTGGGTGATATGTTTGAACTAGGTGATACCGCTGCTAAACTTCATGCAGATTTAGCACATAATGTGCTAGAAAATAAGGTCGATTTAGTATTTACTGCGGGTGATTTAATGCGCAATCTTTATGATAAACTTCCACAAGAGCAGCGTGGTGGGCATTATGCAAATGCGGATGATATAGCTGCGGCTTTAAAACAGTTTTTACAAGATGGGGACGTGCTACTGGTGAAAGGTTCTCGTGGCATGCGGATGGATAAAGTAGTGGATGCACTACGTTAATAGAATAAGGTTTCTAGACTATGTTATATGATTGGATGATAGCGTTAGCTACGGATTTTCCGGCTCTAAATGTATTTAAATATATTACATTTAGAAGTGGTGGTGCGCTTATAACCTCAATGTTAATTTGCTTTGTATTTGGCCCAGCAATTATTCGCTGGCTTAAAAACAAACAACATGGCGGTCAGCCAATTAGAGAAGATGGCCCTCAAGGGCATTTGCTAACAAAAAAAGGCACACCAACGATGGGTGGCGTGATGATGTTGCTTGGAGTGGGTGTTTTAACCTTATTATGGGCTGACCTTAGTAATCAATATGTGTGGATTGCATTGTTGGTGACGTTTGGGTATGGCTTTATCGGCTTTATGGATGATTATCTGAAGGTGATCAAGAAAAGTAGTGATGGTTTGGCCGGTAAACTAAAAATAGTTGGTCAGCTGGCTATTGGTATTATTGCAGTGATATGGGTGCAAAAACTTGCTTTACCAGAGCATGCTAGCCATATTGCGTTCCCATTCTTTAAAGATTTATTGTTGGATCTTGGTTTGTTTTATGTGGTATTTGCAATGGTAGTGCTGGTGGGTGCATCTAATGCTGTGAACTTGACAGATGGGCTAGATGGATTGGCGATTGCGCCCATTATGATTGCTGCTGCATGTTTTGCACTGATTAGCTATTTGGTTGGTCACTTTGAATTTGCAAATTATTTGCAGATACATCACGTTAGTG
>CAYGTX010000080.1:0-7181 GCA_964352935.1 uncultured Rickettsiales bacterium
TGTTATTTTACCATTGGCATGTGGCCACCAACTTGGCATTGGCAAGCCTTCTTTTTGACGTTGTTCTTCAATATCCAAATAAAGTTCTTTATATCCTTCAAGCCATAAAGAGCCTAAATAAACATTATTTCCACCTATATCTGGCAATCTAACTTTCTTGTTATGCGTTGATAGAAAGGTTCTAGCTGAATATTCAGGTGCTACAGCTTCCCACAATTGACCAGCAAGAAACTCTCCAAGCACTTTAGATGCATTTTTTTCATGTTTAAAAAGTGCTTTTAGCTTCTGATCACTTGAAATAAAAACACCACCTAAAACACCACCATCGTGTTTTCCACCTTTTTTCTGACCAAGATAAACCCAACGCCCAAAATAGCGATCATCCTCACGAAGGCCATGCATCAATTCAGGCTTAAATGTTTTTTCAGAATTGGTTATTTTACTTGGCAACTGCTTATAAACTCCAATAAAACTAGTTTACTTGAGAATAATATAGCATTTTAGTTTTACAGTATTATTACATAACTCTAATTCTTAAGTAGATTTTTCTGTATTAACCGCCCTAACGCCCCCAACTGTTGATGCTGGCTTGGCTTAAAGTTCCTTATAATTGGCGTACCTTTCACATCATTGCCCAGATTTGCTAAAATATTAGGCAATAAATTATCCGCAACCAGTGACAATAGCGCACCATCCTCACCTAACTGACTTGAAAACTGCTTTTCCAACTCTTTTTGCACTTGTTTTAATATGCGACTACGCTGCTTATTCACAATAGTTTCCAGCGCTTTCTCAATACCATTTTGTTGCGATGAAAGTGCATTTCTAAATTCCCTCAGCATCATCACACCTATTTCTTCACCAAATGCTTCAAACTGTTTTTGTAGCTGTTCCGATAAAGCTGACTGTGCATTTCCAACCATTGCATCCCTCCATTTCAAAACTACGCCAAAACATTCAGGAGGAGAGAATAATCCTCTCCTCCCAAAAACCGTTAAGCAACAGGCAAATCAGCCGCATTTGCTTTGATAGCAATCGCGCTTATTGTGCCACCGCTAGAAGTAGAAGCAGATACAATCGATAAACGCACATAGCGCTTATTGCCGATATAACCCACTTTCTTCACTTCATCATCTTCACTTGCAATAAATGAAGCCGCAGCTTCCGAACCAAGCATTTGCGCATCCGCTACCGCAGCAGCATCGCTTAGGTCACTTTCGTCACCTTCTTCAATAAGTACTGTATAAGTACCATCGGTTAAAGTACCCGAAAGAATAGCAAATTCAGCCGAATGATACCCCTGCATATCAATGATATTACCAGTTGTTGTCGTATCACTAGAAATAGCTGTAATATCAAACGCCACTTCGGTTTTTAGATTATGATGTAAGTCTTTCATGATATTCTCCTCAATAAAAAGGGGGATTAGAGAAGAAAGCAAACACTTCCATCCTAACCCCCAAATAACAAAAACGAGTTTGGAAAAACTCGCTTCTTTAGTCGGTAAAGCCGTTAGACTCATTTGAAAAGTTAGGAAACTTTTCAAGGAGCAAACAAAAACTCAACTAACTAGCTAGTTTCAGCAACTTCACTGCTTCAAAATTCACCACATCACCACCTACGCGTTTAGTGCTATAGAATTTCACAAACGGCTTTTCGGTGAATGGATCGCGCAGCACACGCACACCCGTACGATCAACAATCGTATAAGCACGGCGGAAGTCACCCACAGCAACAGAAAGCGAGCCACTAGCAGGAATTGGCATATCTGCCGCCTGCATCACTGGCACACCTAGCAATGTATCTGGCGCACCTGCTGCTAGTCCTGGTTGCCATAGATACTGATCGGTGGTTGATTCTTTCAATAAACGCGCTTGTTGCACGGTGGAACGATTCATCAAGAAGCTAGCATTGATGGCATATTCTTCTTTAAGTGCATAGAATAACTCCAACAGCTTATCCGCCGTCACATTGCCAGCAGAGCCAGAGTTGATTTGCTCCACTTCGCCCCAGCTTGAACCAGCAGCATAGGTCAGGATACCACGCGGTTTACCCACGCCATCACCACTGATAAACGCCGTATTTTCCTTACGAGAGAACACATCCGAAACTTTACCAGCCAGCCATGCTTCAATATCAACCGATGCATCATCAATTAGCTTTTGGGTAGCTTTTGGTTGAGCAAATAACTCATGCACCACAATCACTTTTTTGCCAATTTCAGGGCTATCTGTTTCAGAAACAGTGCCTGTTTCGCTTGTCCAACCCGCACCAGCCTCATCATTATCTTCAATAATTTCGAGTGAGTCACTTGAAATGGTTTCCACATTCGCAAGCTGACGCATTGGCGATGTTTCAAACACCGTTTTCACGATAGATTCAGACACTTGCGATGACACAAGATAACCGCCATCAGGATCAGAAGACACCGAGAGTGCTTTCTTCTCTAAATGCGGCAAATCCCCTTCAACCCCTTTGCGTAAATAACCACAAAATGCGCTTTTATGTTCATCTGCATAGGCAGTATCACGAAAGCCAGCAGCTTTATGCTCACCAAAAGATGGGCGTGCAGCCGCTGTTTCCATACGTGACAAACGGGTTTTATACTCATCAAGCGTATGATTAATACGCTCCAAAGCAGTATCGGTCAGCGGGTCAGCTGAGCCTTGCTTCTTAATCTCGTCGCAGCGACGATCATTCACTTGTTTAAATTGTTCCCATGCAGAGCCCAACGCATCTACACGTGCCTTAATTTCAGTGGTTGACATAATAATGCCTCCTTTGGTTGGTTAATGGTAATTTGAGAGTTTGTTTGGAAATTTACTGGTCATATTTCTTTCTGAGATGCCGCTTCTTTGCCATAAAATAATAGTTCCAAATATTATTGAGAGTAGGAAGGCAAAGCGACGTGCATGTAAGATACACAAGCCTGAAGCCTGACGCCCTATCAATGATGTTTGAGAGTATTATTCAAAGCACTACCCCAGCCATTTCATTGGCAGGAAATGTCACTACACTCACTTCCCACAGATCCACTTCATACAGAAAGCGTACGCCTGTATCGGCATCTATCTGCCATTTAAGCGGGCTATAGCCAATGCTAAGTCCTTTGATGGCTTCTTGCTTTAACAGCGCGAACGCCTCTTTGCCTTGCTGCACATCTAGCAGCAACTCACCTTGCATCCACAGTCCATAGGCATCTTCCCTCAGTGCGGTAATTTTCCCCACTGGTTGCGATGTATCATGCTGCCACAGCAGTTTGATAGCGCGCCCACTCTGCACCGCATCCAAACTACTTTGAAACGCCCCAGGCATCATCATATCGGCTTGACTGTCTATCACCCCAAACACAGAGGCATAGCCAGAAAAAACGCCGCTTCCTTGCCATGTATCAATTTGCACAGGCGTGCTAGTATGGTTATCAATCATTATTTTCTCCATTGCTATATTTTGATAAAAAGTAACGCTCTATAATTGCTTGGTCTTCTTGAGTAAGCGGTACATCATCAGGCTTTTCTTCATTTTCAGACACTTGCAAGCGCGTGATTTCTTTCTCAACGGCAAGCACCTTATCCAGCAACCCCACAAGCTTAATTAAACTCGAAAGAACAGTTTCTTTTTCACCCCATATCTTCTTTTGCAGCTCAATTGTTACAGTGTCATCGAATGGTATCCTACCAGAGGATTCATCGTCTTTTTGCTCACTTATCCACAACTTATCCACATCTGAACGCAATTTTAAGATGAGTTGACGAAGTAATGTCTCAATATTCTCAAAATTGATAAGATAATCCCTACATTTGGCGGGTTGTGCGCTATTGCGAGCGGATGCCGCAACATAAGAGGCGAGTTGATTCACATCCGTTTCAACCCCATCAATAAGAGATTTCTCATGTTTTTGATGCTTATCCACACAGTTATCCACAATTTTATTAAAGCTATTAACAGATTAACCAAATAAAAAACCTATAAAGATTTCTTATAAGAAACAACCACTTACCAGCGTCTATTTAGGCATCACCCACTCTTTAAGAAGAAACAACACGCTGCTGGAAATACTCACAATCACCCCCCATGCAACTCCCGCTCTCACCTTTCGCGAGATATACTCACTCCCTGTTCGCAGCCTTCTAATATGGAGCAAATCTGCTTGTAGCTCATGGGGTTCAGAAGTCGTAAAACCTAAGCCAGAGAGCGTTTCACTCACGGCTTCCTTTACAATAATTCTAATTTCATTATCTCGCATAAATGTCTCGTTTAATTCTAGGTATTCTTAAAAACTGATATGGTTTGAGATTCCGCTTAAGCTGCGCTATACTATTTTTAAAAGAGGGGAATAGTTGCATGCAAAAACATCATGGCTTTACGCTAATTGAACTTTCAATCGTGTTGGTTATCATTGGGCTTATTATTGCGGGTGTCACCAGTGGTGTGAATGTATTGCGTGATTCCAGCCTTAAACGCGCCATGAGTGATGCTGAAAATTATAGAGGCACACTTGCACTTTTCAAAAACCGCTACAAAAGCCTTCCGGGTGATTTTGCTCGTGCAGGCACGATATGGGGCAATGACTGCCAAGGCTCATCAACAGGAAGCGATACATGCAGTGGCAATGGTAACCGTCGCATTCAACATGGTGGCGAAGATAATCTTGCCGCAACATCAGAGGCGCTCAGATTATGGCAGCACCTTGCCAACGCAGAAATGATTCCATATAAGCTCACAGGCCTTCCTGCCAGTGGCTGTGCAGACCCAGATAATGTCTGTGCTGCAGCGGGTCAAAACATCCCAGAGGCAACCATCAAAAATAGTGGTGTTTACTTCTATACCAATCCAACCACACAAGATACTGCCCTCATTTTTGGTGGAACAGATAACACAAGTTGGAACAGCTTACCCATCCTTTCTCCTCTAGAAGCCTACGAAATAGACAACAAGTTAGACGATGGCGTCAACAACACAGGCAAGTTTTTCGGTGCAGGGCTAATAGATGGCTCAGGCGGTTGGACACTTAGTTTTGATAATGCCACCACCAATTGCTACAACGCAAGCACCAGCACACGTTATAATACCGCAACAGATGATAGCACATGTGGTGCAGTGTTTATTATGGGTAAAAACCTCTAAAACGAGATGAATAATGAAACATTCTCAACATGGCTTTTCACTGATTGAAATATCAATAGCGCTTATTATTATTGGGCTTATTGTAAGTGCCATCAGTGCTGGCACATCATTGCTTGACGCCGCAAGAATTCGCAGTGTCATTGCTGAAGTTGAAGAATATAAAAATCAGGTGAATTTATTTCAAAGCAAACTTCGTGCACTTCCTGGTGATTTTCGTGATGCAGGTGCTTTATGGGGTAATGATTGTGCTGGCAGCACAAGCGGCTCTGATACCTGCAGCGGTAACGGCAACCGCCTCACATTAGATAACGACATTAGCACCGTAACATCAGAGTCACTCAGGGCATGGCAACACTTAAACAGAGCACAAGTAGCAGATTACAGTCTTTCAGGCTTACCAAGTGGCACGGGTTGCAGCAGCCAAAATTGCGCAGATATTGAAGTTAACATTCCCACATCAGGTTGGCCATCTGCCGGCTATTCATTTTACAGTGGTAATGACGACAATATTCGCCTTGCCCTCTTTTTAGGCAGAGAAACAGAAGATGATTGGAATAGCACATCAGCAATGGATCCCGCTGAAGTTTCATCTATCGACACCAAAACCGACGACGGAAACCCAGTGACTGGCTTAGTGCGTGGTTCATCCATCCCAGGGCGTGAAGGCGGTGATTATGCATCATGTGTCAATGATTCAGTCAGTGGCGGTGAAGTTTACCGTGTAGCCAATGCTGGCACAACATATTGCACCCCTGCGTTTATCATGACGACACGTTAAACTTGATTTTCTTCTATCGTCCAACCTTCTGGTTTTGATGTCAGCTCTTGATATTCACCTATCAACACATTCATTATTGTTTGTTTACTAAAGCCAAGATGTTGCTCTTTAAAGCCTGCAAATCCCCATCTACCTTGGGAAGCATGCTTGCTTCCTTCTGCCCAAAGCTCCATCACATAATTGCCATCTTGATAAGAGCATCCAAAAAGCAGATTCACCGCATCCAGCGATGCTTGCATCTCCGCTTCATTGCTCCACACTAAAAAACTCATAATAAACTCCTAAAAGAAACAATAACCTTAAACTTAATCAAGCAAATGAAACGCCCCACTTGGATGCCAAATACTGATTTAGTTGTGCAGATTCTGCACTCTCTAACTCTCTACTAAATACCAGCACTTCTGCAATAGAGCCTTCAAAATTAAAACTACCATTCGTTCTAGCGCCTATTCTTGTTGCAGCCGTATCACTCGATGCAGGCGTTTCTATGGTTGCCGTCAACTCTGTTCTATCCAAATAAGGTGTGATGCTATTACTGCTACTATTGTTCATTTGCACAAGATGCGCATTGGCTGTTTCAGTAAATGAGGTGCTATTAAACTCCCAAGAAGAGCCATTATAAGTACCACAAGTCAGACTGCGATTATCCACTTGCATAATAGTGCGATCACTCCCACTCACCGATGATGCCAATAACGTTTTTGGACTTACATCATCAACATTCAGCCTAAAAACCATAAAGGTGCTAAACGCGCTAGAAAGACTCATTATGCTGGTGAAACTAGCAATAGTAAGATAGTCATTAGTTGTAAAATCAATGACATTTCTTCCTGCAAGACTACTGGCACTCGTAGTTGGTTGCGCACTGCCCGTCCCTTGCATAGCATGGTTTTCTTGACCGCTCTTATCATCCCACTGACTGACAGCGCCCGATGACTCTGCAATAGTCGCAACATCTGCCGCATCCAGCCAGAGCTGTAGATTAGGCAAGTGGTTGGGCGCAAAAGCAGCACCTTGCATGCGTGTTGAAAGCATAATAATTACCTTTTTAGCTAAAGTTTAAACCAGAAACAAAACCCAGCCATGTCGTGCCACCATCTGTAGTCAAAAACGTCAGCACATCCACCTCACTCGCACCTAAACTCAAGCTCGGCGCATTACCTCCTGGCCAATCCACACTCGCTGGCCAAGTCGTCGTGCGACTACCCGTGCCATCCTGTTTCAAAATCAGTGTAAAACTCCCCGCCTTACCTGTTGCTGGCGGATTGCTGAACGT
>CAYGTX010000081.1:0-4777 GCA_964352935.1 uncultured Rickettsiales bacterium
TAATATGCGTCACCAAATCTCGTGCAGATGTTGTGTTCTGCGAAGAATGCAAGGGCGCAGTAAATGTGGATGACTTTGGTGGCTCGACCATAAAAACTATCTTTTAAAAAATACATTCACTTATCTTTTTAGTGTAACGCATCTTCCACAGCAACACTAGCTATTTTAAAGCTGACCAATGGTCTTAATTTTCACTTTCGGATGAATTTCACTTTGCGACAACACCACCGTTGCAGGACGGAATCGTTCCGTAATAGAGCGCACATAAGGCCTGATATGCGGGCTAGTGAGTAGGATAGGATTCTCACCTTTCATTGCAAACTGTTCGTATGAGCGTTTGACTGCGGTAATAAACTCCTGCAACTTACTTGGAGGGATAGAGAGCTGCTTCTCATCATTACCAACCAACCCTTCTTGGAAAAGCTGCTCCCATGTTGGAGAAAGCGAAAGAATTGGCAAATAACCCTGATCGTTTAAATAGCCATTACTAATTTGACGCGCTAAACGACTTCTTACATGCTCGGTTAGAAGGGTGATATTATTGGTCGAAGCTCCAATCTCTGCAAGTGATTCCATAATTGTTGGCAAGTCACGTATAGAAACACTTTCTGAAAGTAGGTTTTGCAACACACGTTGCACCACACCAATTGGTAATTTAGAAGGCACCAAGTCTTCCACAAGTTTACGATGGTCCTCACTGATATTATCAAGCAGCTTTTTAGTTTCACCATAGGAAAGTAAGTCGGTAATATTTTCTTTAATCACTTCTGTTAAGTGCGTAGTAATAACTGTTGGCGGATCAACTATTGTATAGTTTCTAAACAGCGCTTCTTCTCGAGAGCTTTCTGCAATCCATTTAGCAGGAAGTCCAAAAGCTGGCTCTCTTGTATCTTCACCATTGAGAGATATTTTTCCGCCCGTTGGATCCATCACTAACAGCATTTCTGGTCGCACTTCACCTCGGGCAGATTCTATCTCTTTCACCCGAATGACATATTCATTACTATTGAGCTGCATATTATCTTGAATGCGCACCGAAGGCATAATAAAGCCCATATCGCGCGCCAATTGTTTTCTGAGCGCTTTCACTTGGTCTGGTAAGCGGTTACCTTTTTCATAATTAATAAGCGGCAACAACCCATAACCAAGTTCCAAACGAATAGAATCAATTTGCAAGGTTTTGCTCACTGGCTCTTCTTCTGCTTGAGCTGAAACACCACCTCCTCCACCACTTGAAGGACGAGGCTGGCTAGACGAAGAAGATTTGCCTTTAGATTCCACTGAAAGCTCATCATATTCTTCTTTGGGTTTGGCCGCATTTTTATAAATATAATAGCCAAGCCCACCTGTCGCACTTGCCAAGAAAGCAAACGGAATGAGTGGCATCCCTGGCATAAAACCCATACCTAAAATCAAGGCACTTGCCATACCCAGTGCTTGCGGGTGACGCCCCAATTGTTCAAACACCGCTTTATCTGCCGAACCAATCGCGCCCGCTTTAGTCACCAACAAACCAGCAGCAGTTGATACAATAATCGATGGAATTTGTGATACCAATCCATCACCAATGGTTAAGGCGGTATACGTCTCTAACGCATCGGCAAATCCCATATCCTTTTGCACCATACCAATGACAATACCACCGATAAAGTTAATGAACGTCACCAACAAACCAGCCACGGCATCACCACGTACGAATTTACTCGCACCATCCATGGCTCCATAAAATGAACTTTCATTTTCGAGGTCTTTGCGGCGCACACGCGCCTCTTCTTCATTAATCAAACCTGCTGATAAATCCGCATCAATTGCCATTTGCTTACCAGGCATTGCATCCAATGTAAAACGCGCACCAACTTCAGCCACACGCCCCGAACCTTTGGTAATCACCACAAAGTTAATCACAGTTAGAATACCAAATACAATCGCACCAATCACGACCGATCCCGCCATCACAAAGTCACCAAATGCCTCAATCACATGGCCGGCCGCATCACGCCCTGTGTGTCCTTCTGATAAAATCAAACGGGTGGAGGCAATGTTGAGTGATAATCGAAACATCGCAGCAATCAACAAGATGGTAGGAAAGGAGCTAAAATCTAATGGACGTGAAATAAAGAGCACCGTCATCAGCACCAGCACCGAGAACGTGATAGAAATACCCAGCAATAAATCGAGGAGCATCGTAGGAACAGGAACAAGCAACACCGCAAGAATCGCGACAATGCCAAGCGCGAACATAATATCCCTATGATCTGACGCTCTGTTCAGAAACTTAAGGATACTGCTCGCTTCTTTAGCAGATGGAGCCGCTGGTTGTCTAAGTCCTTCCCGCATTCATATGCCCTGTTGTTTGACTATGGCGCCATCTTGGCCAGCAAAATACAGAGCCTACGTGCTCCAGCTTGATACTATATCTTGTATAATCTATAAAATCAATTGTGATATTTAGTAGTTTTGAGCTATTTCAGCTATTTAGTTTCTTTATCTTCAACCCTAAGAAAACTGCCTCTCTTTTCATAAATCACACACAATATATGCAGCTTTCCTTTGACATTCTAAGGAAGTTAGACTATCAGATATTTCGCAATATCATGTTGCATGTGCCCCTGTGGTGGAATTGGTAGACGCGGTAGACTCAAAATCTACTATCTTTACGGATGTGGGAGTTCGAGTCTCCCCGGGGGCACCACTTTTCTTTAATACCCAATCACAAAACTCTCAATGCACGTGAATATTTACTTGCATCTACAAATCCTATAACTTAACTGCTAATAGAATACTTAACGCATCCACTGCAAAAGGATAGACTGCGTATGGAACATAAAATAGTCATTGGCAAAGAAGAATGGTGTGCATTGCACGAGCTTGGGCTACCAGCCGTAAAGGCTCGTATTGATTCTGGTGCGAAAACATCTTCGCTCCACGCATTTAATATCTATCCGTTTGAAGAAGACGGAAAACGCTATGTACATTTTGATATTCATCCAATTCAGAATGATCGCAAAACCATTCAGCGTTGCAAAGGGCTTTTGGTTGATAAAAGACATGTGAAAAGCTCAAGCGGAGAATCCGAGAAAAGACACGTTATCAAAACACCTATCACGCTTGGTGGTGAAACATGGGAGATTGAAATCACCCTTACCAATCGCGACTCGATGGGTTACCGTATGTTGCTTGGTCGCGAAGCAATGAAAGAGCGCATCTTAATTGATCCTGATAGCGCATTATGTTTGGGCAAAAAAAGCTCTACCAATGTTGCAAAGCTATACGACAAAGTAATTACTAAACAAGCTGGTCTTCGCATTATATTACTTGCCAACAATCCAGAACTTTATTCCAATAAACGTATCATCGAAGCTGCTGAAGAACGTGGACACGACATTCGTTTTGTCAATATTCAACAATGCTACATGAACATTAGCGCCGAACAACCCGAAGTACATTATCGCGGTAAGGATCTACTCGATCAAGCGGATGCCATCATCCCGCGCATCCGCCCTTCTATGACCTATTATGGCTGCGCCATCACACGCCAGTTCCAATCTATCGGCGCTTTTTGTTTGAATAATGCCGATGCGATTGCTCGCTCTCGCGATAAATTACGTTCGCTACAACTGCTTTCCGATAAAGGCTTACCAATGCCTATCACTGGCTTTGCTAACGCTCCGGTAGATACATCAAGCATTATTCAAATGGTGGGTGGTGCGCCACTGGTGATAAAATTATTAGACGGCACGCAAGGCAAAGGCATAACACTTGCCGAAACCGACAAAGCAGCCGAAAGTGTGATTAACGCCTTCAAAAGTTTACAGGCAAATATTTTGGTGCAAGAATTCATCAAAGAAGCACAAGGCAGAGACATTCGCTGCTTCGTGATTGATGGTAAAGTAGTGGGTGCTATTCAGCGTCAGGCAGCCGCGGGTGAGTTCCGTGCGAACCTGCATTTAGGTGGCAAAGCAAGCAGCGTAAAAATTTCAACCGAAGAACGCAAAATCGCGATTAATGCTGCCAAAGCATTGGGATTAAAAATAGCAGGCATAGATATCGTTCGCTCCCTAGAAGGACCAAAGATAATTAGCATCAATTCTTCCCCTGGCTTAGAAGGCATTGAAGACATCACGGGAAAAGACATTGCAGGCATGATGATTAGCAGTGTTGAGCGCAACCTGCTTAAATTATCATCGTAATTTACAGCATTCTTAGCCTATTATAACAATAATCATGTGACATAGTCTCCAATTCAGGTTACAAGGCGTGCAGATAAAAGCCCTGTTTTAAAACTGAATTAAAGATATCCGCATTATGCTAGAACTCAACAACCTCACCTATCGTATCGCTGGCAGAACCTTGCTAGAAAAAACCTCACTTTCTATTCCTCGCGGTTATCGCGTGGGTTTGGTAGGGCCTAATGGTGCAGGCAAGTCTACGTTGTTCAAACTGATTGCTAACGAACTAGAATTAGACGATGGCGATATCACCATTGTAACAGGCACCAAAATGGGCATGGTAAGACAGGACATCCCCGATGATGACACCAGCTTGCTTGATGTAGTATTAGCTGCCGATACTGAGCGCGCTAGTTTACTAGAAGAAGCTGAAACCGCCACCGACCCTAATCGCATTGCCGATATTTACATGCGACTGAATGATATTAATGCCTATGAAGCACCAACGCAGGCATCCATTATTCTTTCAGGTCTTGGCTTTGATATGGAAGCACAAGCACGCCCAATCAGCGACTTTTCGGGTGGTTGGAAAATGCGTGTGGCACTTG
>CAYGTX010000081.1:4787-7153 GCA_964352935.1 uncultured Rickettsiales bacterium
TTGTTCCGTCAACCTGATTTACTGCTACTAGATGAACCAACCAACCACTTGGATTTTGAAGCCATTATTTGGTTGGAAAACTATCTACAAAATTATCCGCACACTTTTATCATCATCAGTCACGATCGTGAAACATTGAATAAAACTGTTACGCATATTATCCATCTCGATCAATTACAATTGACGATGTACACAGGTAATTACGATCAGTTTGAAACACGCCGTGCGCAAAAACGCATGAGCCAACAAGCCTTGTTTGAAAAACAACAAGATCAGAAAAATAAAATGATGGCATTCGTCAATCGTTTTGGTGCCAAAGCAAGTAAAGCAAAGCAAGCACAAAGCCGCTTGAAAGCCATTGAAAAGATGGACATGGTGGATGCACTTATTGCCGAACGTTCCGTTTCATTTAAATTCCCTCAGCCTGAAGATATTGGCACGCCAATCATCACCATCGACCACGTGGATATTGGTTATGCACCCGGTCAACCCGTTTTAAAAGATGTCAATTTAAGCATCGCAGGTGATGACCGTATTGCACTACTTGGTGCGAACGGAAATGGTAAGTCGACGCTGGTAAAATTAATCTCCGATAAGCTTCAAGCACTCAAAGGTGATGTAAATCGCAGCACTAAATTACGGGTGGGTTATTTTGCACAGCATCAGTCTGACGAGCTTGATATGAGTTCGACACCGTTCTATGTGTTGCGTGAAAATATTCCGGGAATTCCTGAGCACAACATCCGTGCGATGTTAGGAAAATTTGGGTTCGATAAAGGTAAAGCCGATACCAAGATTGAAGAACTTTCTGGGGGTGAAAAAGCGCGCCTTCTTTTCTGCCTGATGAGTTATAACGCACCGCATATTATGCTACTCGATGAGCCAACCAACCACTTGGATATTGAAGCACGCGCTGCACTCATCCAAGCGCTGAATGGTTACAATGGTTGCGTGATTTTGGTAAGTCACGATCCGCATTTAGTGGAAGCCGTAGCCGACCAATTATTGCTTGTGAAAGATAGCGCCGTCACTGCCTATAGTGATGACTTGGAAGCGTATCGTAGCCTTGTGATTGAGCAACGCCAGAAAGAACGCTCTAACGCTAAAAAAGAAAAGAAGCAAAAGAAAGAGCACAAAAAATCAAAAAAGAACAAAAAAAATCCGCTCGAAAAAGCAGAGAAAAAACTTACTAAATATTCTGAAGAAAAAGCCGCGTTAGAAAAAGAAATGGCAACACCCAAAGCCATCAACAAACCCGACTATATGGCCGAGCTAAGCGCGCAATATGCCATCGTAGAAAAAGAACTCGCCGCCGCCGAAGAAGCATGGCTTAAAGCGCAAGAGGATGCGGCTTGATAATTCTGAATTTATCACCTTATAAGACAGGATAAAATTCTAAAAGAATTTATAACAATTACAAAGCTATGAATTTTGATTCAACCAATGCAAGTATTGACTCCTTCCAAGAATCGAGCCTAGTGGATAGCCATAGTGCCAATTTGCGCCGGCTCCTAAAATTAAAGCTGTTGGTTCTATGAACATCGTAATCTACTTCTTGTTTATATTGATCGTTTTTATTTGAACTTCGGACATATGAAATAGTTTACCTAAATAAACAGGGTTTTCCTTGGCATAATCGCCAAATATTTGGTCATTTGAAAACATCCATTCACAGTATGGTGCATAAATCATATGCATTCCGTCCATGATAATGCCTCTATCCTTGCGTCTAACAGTGTATTGATAGTAAGCCATGTTTGCCATTTCAACAAAAGGACCTCTATAAAAAATATCTGGGCAATTTTCACAAATATAATTAAGACAATCTAAAGGTGCCGTATCATCAAAACCTTTTTCTCGATTAAATTCTTTTACCTCAGAATTATCTATATCTGCGCGGAATACTATTAAAAGCAACACATATAAAAGCGTAAGCTTAACAATATTTGCGTTGTTTGGAAGCTTCCAACCATCACTTTTCATACATTGGTAACATACTTCCAGAGTATGAGATAGCGTATCAAGCGTTATATCCCTCTTGTCATTCTTACCACTTAACACATAACGAATGTTTTTTGAGATTTTTTGATAAAGGTTAGTCATTTCCTTTAATTGCTCTTTATTATATTCAAACCTTATCGAGCTATCTTTTGTCATGTTATTCCAAATAGTAGCTATTTGATTTGTAGAAACGAAAGAATAATTAACCTTATTGTCTGGATATGCATTGTTAAGATACCGTACAGCAATTTCACTTGGAGTCGCTAATAGGTGTGGAGAAAAGAGATTTTGAGATAAAAAAACCAATCTATCCGATAGCCTATCATCTGTTGTAACCATTATTTCCCAGAGAGTAACTGGAGATA
>CAYGTX010000082.1:0-4830 GCA_964352935.1 uncultured Rickettsiales bacterium
TGGCGGTAAGAATAAGTGTGTTCATAAATAGCCATAATGCTATGAATGAAGTGAAGAATACGAAGCTTTTAAGCCCCAATAAACCATTTGAGATTTCATTAAAATGCGTGATGAAACCAAATGAGCTGATGAGATCGACCATCATTTGTGGCAACCAGCCTTCAAAGAAGTTTATCACCATTGGAAAACCAGCAAGTGTAAAGATGAAGCATGCTGCCACAGCCAACACAAACGCAATCACTTGGTTGCGGGTGAGGGCAGAAATGCAAGAGCCAATGGCAAGATATGCCCCAGCCATGAGTATGCTGCCTAAATAGCTAAGAATAATAACCCCATGATCTGGATCGCCTAAATAAGACACAGTCATCCACATCGGAATGGTGGCGAGGGAAAGCGCAATGGCAGAGAAAATCCAAGCTGCAATAAACTTACCCCATACGGCATGCCATGTGGAAATGGGTAAGGTAAGTAACAGCTCTAACGTACCACTTTTGCGCTCTTCAGACCAAAGGCGCATAGAAATGGCAGGAACAAGGAAAAGATAAAGCCATGGATGCCAATAAAAGAATGATTTAAGGCTGGCTTCGCCTTGCTCATAGAAATTGCCCATATAAAAACTGAAAATGCCAGAAAGTATTAAGAAAACAACGATAAATACATAGGCCACTGGCGTTTCAAAATAACCAGCAAGCTCGCGTTTAAAAATAGCTTTTGTTGTATGGTTCATGATGTAGCCCTACTTAATAATACTATGATTTTGGTTGTGTGATAGAGCGGAACGCGCTTTCAAGCTGTCCCGGATATTTATAGATGTTTGCCACATCGCTGCCAGTTGCAACTTTACGCACATCATTTAGAATCTCTTTATTGCCTTTAGGAACAACCAACAAACTATGTGCATTGTGCTGCCTTACAGACTCTGTGGTGCTTAGTTTTTTAAGCTTTGCCTCTAACCCAGCAATGTCTGTTTTTTCATTGGTTAGCTCAACCACGATTGCGTTATGATCTGGCGATAGTGCTGAAAGCTCAGCGGTTGTGCCTTGTGCAACCAGCTTGCCACCAGCAATTACGACGTTGCGAGTGCATACTGCTTCTACTTCTTCTAATATATGGGTAGAGATAACAATGGCTTTCTCGGCTGCCATATCACGTATGAGTTCGCGTACTTCATATTTCTGGTTAGGATCCAAGCCGTCTGTTGGTTCGTCCAATATTAATACATCGGGGTTATGAAGAATTGCCTGCGCTAGTGCCACGCGGCGTTTATAACCTTTTGAAAGTGTATCGATGGTTTTGTGATAGACGCCCGAAATTTGTAATTTATCGACCACAAATTCTAATCGTTCATTGAGTGCATTGCTTTTTAAGCCACGCACATTACCGATAAACTTTAAAAACGCTGCGGGTGTCATATCTGAATATAGAGGTCCACCTTCAGGAAGATAGCCAATATGTGCGCGAGATTCTACAGGCTGTTCAGAAATATCTTTTCCGCAAATGGTGATTTTTCCTGCTGTTGGCTCTAAAAATCCCATTGCCATACGCATGGTGGTTGATTTTCCTGCGCCATTGGGGCCTAAAAAACCAAGCACTTCACCTTTTCCCACATTAAAAGAGATGTCCGAAACAGCGTGAAATTGACCAAATGATTTAGAAAGTGACTTAATTTCAACTAGCGTTTCCATAGTAAGTTCCAGCTCTTCATTTTCCATTAGGTTATCATTGAGTAACATATGTAAACCTCAGCAATGAAATGTCAAGGGTGAGGTTGGGTGTTATCAGATTAGTTTTTTCTTGAGTTAGGTTTTCCTTAGTAAAAACAATATTTTATTAAAAAAGATGTAATCTGTAATAATGCTGCAACAAAGCGGTGCTATATTAAAATTATCGGCACAGGAATGAAAGAAAAGTTAAAAAACTGTTGCGGATAAAAAGGAAGAGGAAAAAGAAAAAATATAAGAACACTGGTTCAATAACGTTATTATTTTTCTAATGATTTAGAAAGCCGCAAAATAATAGCAGTTACTTAATTAAGAAGTAATGAACCGCAACGACTCCTTTCCTCCCTCAACGTTCCCGGGAGAGTGTGGTTTACCACATTCTCCCAACGAACCTGAGATTAGGAAATAAGGAAACGAATACAAAAGCCTTAAGTGGCTGTAACGATCTCCTTTCCTCCCTCAACGTTCCCAAGAGGAGTGTGGTTTACCATGCTCCTCTTTTTTTTGAGATTATTGAAGTGAAATGAAAAGAAAATAAGTGCGAATTTAGATGCAAAATTTTAGCTATTAAATGTGAATTGTCATAATCCTGTAACATTCATTTGCTACACTTAAATTATTGGAAAAGACATATGTATTAACATGCGTTTCTAAAAAAATATTAACCTCCCCATAAGGAACTGTAAAAATGAATAATGCTTATGAAACCCCAAATAAAATGATGTCAAACTATAGCGGAGCAGCTGTACTAGGTCTTGGAGCCATGGGTGGTATGATGTTGCTTGGCGCATTTATTGTAGGAGCCGGTATGTTAGGTTTAGTAATGATTTTAGGAGCAGTTGCTTCTCTCGCACTTCAAGTGTTTTTTGGAATTGATTATGTTGCTGGTCAGCATGAACGCATGGTTGAGTTAGCAAACACTCAGCCCGCAGTGCAAGTGGAAGAACAGTTACTGCAAGAAGGTGACTGGGAAGAAATGTTGATGGTCTAATCACACTTCCAAATAAAAGATAATAAAAACGACATTAAATAAACTAAGGTCGTTTTTTTGTGTTTGTGTTGTTAAAGCCTCAAATGTTGCGTTGCTTAGAAAAAATAGAACGATACGCACCGATGATCAATAGGACTCCCCGTAATACTGCTAGAGCTCCGCCCGTCAAGAACATGAGTTTTCCAGTAAGTGTATCAATAGAATCTATCGTGCCGGGTGCTTTTCTAAGTGCGCCATAGCCACCCATCAAGGCAAGTCCGCCCACATGTAAGATTTGCCCAACGCCATATACCCATGGCTGAGCCGTAGCGAGTTTGCCTTTTATTTTGCCATAGCCAAGAGCTGGAAGTAAGTGATAGGTAAGGCCAATACATGCGAGTGTAATGCCTACAATCGAGCCGTGATAGTGCGAGGGGATAATAGTGTTAGTACCTTCAATCATTAAGCCGATAAGACCACCACCACCAAAAAGGATGATAGAAAAGAATGTAGCCACAAATACAGGGGAGGCTAGGTGTTGCTTACTGATGTTGGTGAGAAATTTCCATAAGAGAGGGATACCAATAATAGCAGCAGCAATACCACCTGCTTCGCGCATGTGTCGCGTGAAGAATTCCAGTGATTCGTAGTTGTTGTCATATTGAAGCTGTACAAAGATAGCGGGTGCTACTAATACGAAATGTAAGCCGAAAATGATTTTTATATATTTACCTGAAAAGACAGGGTGAATATGTAATGTGCCTGCATTCCATAACCATGCAACGAGTAGTAAGGTGACATAGGCAAATTGCAAGATGTGTCCACCCGCCCAGAATAAATGCTCATAATAGGTGAGGGCACCTAGAGCTGAGAAAGGCTCAATCAAACTAGATGAGATGCCAAAGCCGATAAAGGTAAGCACAATGATGCCCGCAGCGCTATACATTCCAAAATGTAGCGGGTTTAAAAATGCATATTGTACTTGAAAAAGTAATACCATGACGGCTTGAATCAATATGGCTGCACCTAATAATGCTAAACCCATGATGAACGGAACGTTTTGTAGCATCGGCACATAGTTGTTTTTGACGGGTAAGCCTTCTGCAGTGAAAAAGATAGAGCAGGCCATGAGTGCTAAGCCAACTGTTGCCGTCCATGCAAGTGCTTTATAAATAAAATAAAAGTAGGGGCGAGAAGATAAGCTCCACAGAGTAGATGTAATAGCCAATAGCCACACAAGCACCGACAAGTTTACATGTAGAATTAGCGAGGTGTCGAAAATCAGTTTGGTTGGAAGATGCGCTTCGAACCACGATCCACGCAATATCACAGGGGGAAGAGATAAAAGCCCAGCAACGGCTAGCGATGCAATGGCTAATAGCAGCCAGTGGCGGCTTAGTTTTTGTTGGCTCTTATGTGCTGATTCGGGTGATATAAGCATAAACATTTCTTGAATTCAGGTTGATTTTGGACTACACAGATACACGATTCATCCTTGGAGAGCAAAATAAAACCATGATGACACAATCACAACCTAAAAATAAACCTGTTGCCCTTTGGCTTTTTGTCTGCTGCATGATGATTACACTCATGGTGCTGATTGGTGGTTTAACGCGCTTGACTGAATCTGGTTTATCGATGACCGATTGGAAGCCAGTGACCGGCTGGCTGCCTCCCATTGGAGAGGAAGCTTGGATAGCTGAGTTCGAGCGCTATCGTACCAGCCCTGAATATCACCATAAAAATTTTGGTTTTAGCCTTGCGGAATTTCAAAATATCTTCTGGTTGGAATATATCCACCGTGTGCTTGGGCGGTTGACTGGGCTTGTTTTCTTTATTCCCTTTGTCTACTTCATGGCGCGAAAACAGATAGAGAAGCCGCTGATTTTAAAATTATGCGGCATTCTATTGCTAGGTGCTACGCAAGGTGTAGTCGGTTGGCTGATGGTGAAAAGTGGTCTAAAGGATAATCCGTTTGTTAGTCCTGTATGGCTTTCTACACATTTAGGGGTGGCGTTCTTTATATTCTCAGTGGTTTTTTGGCAAGCGTTGAATCTGTGGTCGCCAGCTCAAGAAAATGCACCAAAGAGCAGCAATATCAGAAAATTTACATGGGTGGTAGTGATAGCAATTTATCTG
>CAYGTX010000082.1:4840-7111 GCA_964352935.1 uncultured Rickettsiales bacterium
CTGCAAATATTACTCGGTGGTATGGTGGCGGGCAGTGATGCGGGGCTTGCCTATAATACGTGGCCAGATATGAACGGTGAGCTTATACCCGCAGGCTTAACCGTGATGGAGCCGTGGTATGTTAACCCACTTCAAAATGTTACGATGATTCAGTTCAATCATCGGCTGGGTGCTTATATTGTTGCTACGCTTGTGTTTTTGCTCAGTATATTGCTTTTGAGAAAAGGCGATGAGGCAGTGCATAAACCAGCCTTTGCATTGTTGTGTGTGTTGGTGTTGCAGATGGTGTTAGGGGTGAAAACATTGTTGTTTGCGGTGCCAATATCACTGGCTTCGGCGCATCAAATGATAGCGCTTTTGTTGTTTTCTGTTGCAATCTTTATCCTACATAGGCTATATAACCAACGATTCACCAAGAGTTAGCCCTACTTAAAGTTGTATCTAATTTATATTTATGATATTTTTAAGGGTAACGTAGCTTTAGAGAGAGTAGCTATATCGTGGACTATCAGGCATTTTTTTCGCAAGCGATTGATCGCTTAAAAGAAGAAGGACGCTATCGCGTTTTTACAGATCTGGCTAGAAAAGCCGGTCAATTCCCTTTGGCTGATGATAAAACCCATAATAAACAAAATGTTGTTATCTGGTGCAGCAATGACTATCTAGGTATGGGACAAAATACCAAAGTTGTAGAAGCGATGCGTGATGCAGCTAAGCACATGGGTGCCGGTGCTGGTGGAACACGTAATATCTCTGGTACACATAGTAAAGTCATTGAAATGGAGCGCTCGCTTGCTGATCTTCATCAAAAAGAAGCGGCACTTGCCTTTGTATGTGGTTATGTAGCGAACGAAGCGACACTTCGCACGCTCACAGTAACATTGCCAGGTTGTGCGGTGTTTTCAGACCAGTTAAATCATGCTTCGATGATTGAAGGTATTAGAGCTGGGCGTTCAGAAAAGCATATTTTCCGTCATAATGATTTAGAACATTTAGAGCAGTTGCTTCAAAGCGTGGATTATGAGCGCCCAAAAGTGATTGCGTTTGAGTCAGTCTATTCAATGGATGGTGATATTGCACCGATTGAAGCGATTTGCGATTTGGCAGACAAATATAATGCCATTACCTATTTGGATGAAGTGCATGCGGTAGGTATGTATGGCCCGCGTGGCGGTGGGATTGCAGAGCAGCTTGGTTTGATGGATCGCGTGACTGTGATTCAAGGTACACTTGCAAAAGCCTATGGCGTGATGGGTGGCTATATTGCCGCTGATGCGTTGCTTGTGGATGTAATCCGTAGCTATGCGCCAGGCTTTATTTTCACCACGGCGTTACCGCCTTCGCTTGCAGCAGCAGCCACAGCGAGTGTTGAACATTTAAAAGAATCAAACGACGAACGTGATAAGCAAAAAGAACGTGTGGCGCGTTTAAAATCGATGTTACGTCAGGTGCGTATTCCTTTCTTAGATTCTGAAAGTCACATTGTGCCAGTGATGGTGCGTGATGCAGTGTTGTGCCGTAAAGCATCTGAGATGTTGCTTCAAAAGCATGATATTTTTGTGCAGCATATTAATTTTCCAACTGTTCCACGTGGTGAAGAGCGCTTGCGCATTACGCCAACACCACTTCATACCGATGAAATGATGGAAAAGCTAGTGGATGCACTGATTAGTGTGTTTGAAGAGTTGGATATGCAGCGCGTCGCTTAATTTCTCAATAAAAATGAATAAACTTCAACCTAATTCTTTGCGGTAGGCTTTAAATGCTTGCAAATTGCAGAGAAATTGTCTATACGTCACGGTCTATTTTTCACGTAGGAAGTGTTTATTAAGGTGTTCTAGTAGTTTTTATTAGGATTTTCCATACTTTCTGCGGGTGTATAACCTTAATGTTTTTGGAGTATTACTCATGTCTGCATTACCTAAATTTACAATGCGCGAACTGCTTGAAGCAGGTGTTCACTATGGTCATAGAACTGCGCGTTGGAACCCACGTATGTCTACTTATCTTTTCGGTAGCCGTAACGGAATCCACATTATTGACCTTCAAAAAACTGTACCTTTATTACATGGCGCACTTAAAGTGGTTTATGATGTAGTAAAGAAGAATGGTCGCGTGCTATTTGTTGGAACAAAACAACAAGCGTCTGATCCATTGGCTGAAGCTGCAAAACGTTGTGGTCAATATTATGTAAACTACCGCTGGATGGGTGGAATGCTTAACAACTGGAAGACTGTTTCTAAATCAATTAGAAAATTGCGTGATCTTGAA
>CAYGTX010000083.1:0-6742 GCA_964352935.1 uncultured Rickettsiales bacterium
TTGTGGGAAGCTTTGCAAGGTTAAGCCCCAAGGCTTCAGATGCTTTTAAAAGCTTTCGAATATAATTACCGTCATGCTCATCAGAAATTACGATACGTTGAGGTGCTTTTCCACGCTTCTTTAGGCCTTTAATAATTGTCTCTAACTCGCTACTTTTTCCTAGAATGCGAATGCCATGAATGCGTCCGCCTTTTTTCTTTTTATCTTCATCTATAATGCCAATAACCTGATAGATTGAGTCGTTTTTACGTGTCGTCTCACGTATAAAAAGCTCTGCATGAGAATCGGTGCCTACTAACAATACCGGTATTTTCTTTGTAGTAGAAAAACTACTTTTTGCAGATGCAGGAGAACTTGCCAATGTATCTTTAATATTGCGATATAAAAAACGAGGCCCACCTAGTAGTGCCATCAACACAAACCAGTTGATGATGATAGCCGAGCGAGGGAATGCATCCAACCGCGTAAATAAAAAGAGTGCTGCAGTAAAAATGAGTAATGAGAGTGTTACCGCTTTCGTAAGTTGTAACAAATCAGATACCGATGCGTAACGCCATAAGCCACTATATAGCCGCATCGAAGTAAACACAGCAGCAGCAATCAATGTAAAAAGCACGGTGCTTTCAACGACATGTGAATAGTGGAATGAAAAGCCCTGACCCTGACGTAGATAAAGCGCCATCAGAAAACTGAGGGCAGCCATAATAATATCGTGGGTTGCTGCAATGTATGAGCGCTTAAAAGGCATGGCGGTTCTCTTGCTTTTTGCGAATGGAGTTTAATAGCACTATATGTGCAAAATAGCAAGATTACTATCGCCTGCCAAAGAGCTTTTCAATTTCGGATAAAGGCAGCTCAACATAGGTTGGGCGACCATGATTACATTGACCAGAATGAGGGGTAGATTCCATTTGGCGAAGTAGCGCATTCATTTCGTGTAGATTAAGCCTTCTTCCTGCGCGGATACTGCCATGGCATGCCATTGTGCCATAAACATGCTCTAGCATTTCATGGAGTGAAAGTACGGAATCACTTTCTGCTAAATCATCAGCTAAATTACGCACCAAACCTTTAATGTCAATTTCACCAAGTGCTGCTGGTGTTTCTCTGACGACGACAGCATTTTCACCAAAGGCTTCTAAAATCAAGCCGAGTGCAGCAAGCGGTTTTTTCTGAGCAAGAATGTTTTGCGATTCACGCTCAGATAGCTCAACCACTTCAGGCATAAGTAGCCTTTGCGAAACCATGTTGCGTTGAGAAAGAGCTTGCTTCATTTGCTCGTACACAAGCCGCTCGTGTGCGGCGTGCTGATCCACTACCACCATGCCGTTTTTGGTTTGTGAAATAATATAGGTTTCATGAATTTGACATCGTGCTACACCAAGCGGATAGTCTTCTACAGAAGCTGACTGCTGATTAGCTTGTTGGTTTTGCGAGTAGGTGGAGGTATCATTTTCAAAGTCAGAAAAAGATGTGCGCTGTGATTCTTCACCATAATGTTGTGAGGGGCGATTGGCAGCGTAAAAATTCTCATAACTTTCTTGTAACGAAGAATCATTGGTTTCAGGCGGGGGCATACTACCGGGAAAAAGAGGTGCAAATTCTTGTGCAACACGTTGAAACGGTGGGCGAGGAAATGATGCAACATTAGGAATTGTTGCGCTGCGAAAAGAGCTTAGTGCTTGTGATGCAACTGTGGTAGAGGCGCGATGACCTGCTTCTGCAAGGGCGCGTTTTAATGTACCAATAATTAGCCCGCGAATGAGTGCAGCATCACGAAAGCGAACTTCAGCTTTTGCAGGGTGCACGTTTACATCGACATCATGTGCATCTAATTTTAAAAATAAAATCACGACAGGGTGGCGATCACGTACAAGGAAATCCTGATAGGCTGCGCGTACAACACCAAGGAGTAATTTATCTTTTACCGGCCTTCCATTCACGAATAGAAATTGATGATGATTGTTGCCACGATTGAAAGTAGGAACACCTGCAAAACCTCTGAGGACAACACCTTCACGCTCTGCAGATATTTCTAATGCATTGGCTTCAAATTCTTTGCCACAAATGTGCGCTATGCGAGCAATGGAAGGTTCGCTGCTGCTTGCATCTAGTACTGCGGGAGTTTCGAGTAAACTGCGTTGTTCAGACTTCAGTGAAAAATGAATATGTGGATGTGCCATTGAAAGGCGTTCTAGCATTTCTTGTGCGTAGAGTAATTCAGTGCGATCGGTTTTTAGAAATTTTAGCCGTGCCGGTGTTGCAAAAAATAAATCGCGTACTTCAACCATTGTGCCTTTTGCTCTGGCGGCGGGAATGAGTTCGTGCTTATCGCCTCCCTCTACGGTAAGCGACCATGCGCTAGATTCCTCTTCATGTTTACTGGTGATGGTTAAACGACTAATAGCGCCGATAGATGGCAGTGCTTCGCCTCGAAATCCCATGTAGCGAATATCGAATAAATCATCATCGCTGAGTTTAGATGTGGCGTGGCGTTCAACACAAAGTTCTAAATCGCTGGTGCGCATTCCCGAGCCATTATCACTTACACGAATAAGGTTCTTTCCGCCTTGATGCATCACTACATCAATTTCAGTAGCACCGGAATCAATCGCATTTTCTACCAACTCTTTTATAACGGATGCAGGGCGTTCAATCACTTCACCCGCAGCAATGCGATTAATAGTCACAGGTGAAAGAAGGTGGATAATACTCATATCATCATTACTATGTTTTTGCGCCAAGCAGATTACGTGTGCGGATCTTTCCCTGCTCAACAGCTGGCTGGTCAAAGGGGTTGATGTTCATTAGTTTTGCAGTAAGAATTACTTCTAACATCATCTGCATCATAAGTCCGCCTATGACTTCTTCATTAAGAGTAGTGATTGCAATATGACGAAGTGGGCGGTTGTTTTCGCGCAATGTTTCAATGGTTGCTTGTTGCTCTGCACAAAGTACATCTTGTAAATTTTTACCTTCAAGATAATCAAATGATTTTATGGCTTCGTAAGGCTGGCTAATGGTGCAGTTTGAGTTGTGATGCGATTGAGAAATGATAGTAATAAATTTATCTTTAGGCCCATCTAAAAAGAGTTGAAGTTGGCTATGTTGATCGAGCGGGCCAATGGCTCTAATAGGGGTGATACCCTTGCTATTTTTTCCTAAACTTTCAGCAACGATTTGGCTGTACCATGTGGTAAAATCTCCAAGGCGCGCAATATAAGGGAGCATCACTGAAAGCGAAATATTCTTTTTTAAAAAGCCATAATAGAGTGCAGCACTTTGTGCGGGATGACTTTTCTCAATATTGTTGCGAAGATTTTGTATCACCTTATCAGCACCTTGGCGTATTGCGACTATATCCAGTCCTGCAAAAGCAGCAGGCAAAAGACCCACTGACGTAAGCCCTGAATAGCGTCCGCCAATTCCCTCGGGATGGTCGATAAGGGTTGCGTTTATTTCTTCTGCAAGATTGCGCAAAGGATTTGCATAAGGATCAGTAATGATAAACCAATGGGAATTAAAGCTGTTACCTAAAGCTTTTCTACTTAGTTCAAGACAAATTAATGTTTGTGAAATGGTTTCAAGCGTATTGCCGGATTTGCTAATTGCTAAAAACGCTGTGCGTTTTATATCTAGTTGAGCGAGCCTTGATTCAAATACGATGGGGTCAATGGTGTCGGCAAAGAACAATGACTTATCGCCAATGTTTCTTTTTAGAGCGCAGATGGCCTCAGGGTTAAGGATAGATCCACCGGTGCCAAGTACCACAAGACTATCAAAGCGCGCCCGCATATCGTCTGAAATATGTCTTAGCTCTTTCAGGTCATCTTTGTCACTGGTGATGCTTAGTAGTGGTAACTTACCCTCATTGCCTTCTTTTAATAAAGAAGCGATGATGGGTTTGAGTAGGCATGTTATTTCTTCAAAGTCAGCTTTATCAATTCCGGCATCACCGATAATGTCTGAAAAACAACCGCTAATATGTTGCGTATATAGGTTCATTTTTATAAAAACTAAATTAATTTTAGGGTTTATGCATAGTCTAAATGCTTAAAGAATGCCAGCCTATTCTTTAGTTTTCATAGGTTCTTGACCTGCGGAAACCAACACAATAGATGCAGGGTCTAGCCAATGACGCGCGGCTTCATTTACCTGCTCTAACGTAACATCATTTACTAATTGATTGCGGCGCTGTAAAAAATCAATACCTAGCTGCTCGCGTTGCATCACATCTAGGAATGAAGCAAGATAGGTGTTTCTTGTCATTTTTAAAGGAAATGAGTAGATTAGGTAACTCTTGGTATCGGCTAATTCTTCGGGCGTAATGCCATTGTTGTGAATACGAGAAATTTCATCATTTAGCGCCGAAATGGTTTTGGGTGCACTGCTGCTTTCTGTGGCGGCAGAGCCGGAAATGAATCCTGCTTTTTCATAGGTTGAAAAGCTACTATAAACAGAATAGACAAGCCCTTGTTTTTCGCGAATCTCATTCATTAAACGAGATTCAAATCCTCCTCCTCCAAAAATATAATTAAGAAGATAGGTGGGATAAAAATCTTTATCATTTCTAAGAGGTGCGTTCGTTGCAAAAGTGATAACCGTTTGTGGAACATCGACATTTATGTGAATATGCTTAGATTCAATTTGGGAAGCAAAAGCAGGAAGTGCGTCAAATGGATGAACAGGTTTTACTACCAAACCTCCCAGCTGTGTATCTAAATAATTAGCGATGGTTTGCTCATCGATTGCTCCCACAGCGCTAATAAAAATATTTTTTCTTGTAAAATGCTGTGAAGTGAAATTGACTAAATCGTCGCGTGTTATCGAAGCTAAGGTTTCTCTCGTGCCTTCGCTTTCATAGCCATAAGGGTGATTCTTAAAAAGCGCTTTATTGAGTGCTTTTCCGGCTAGGTAGGAGGGTTGCTCTTCGTTCTTTGCAAGCGAAGTTAATAACTGATTGCGAATGCGTTCAATTGCATCAGGTGCAAAATGTGCATCTGTTAGTGACATTCCTAGCAGCTCCATTGCACGCGCAAGGTGGGGTTCTAGTGTTGTTAAGTTAATGTAGAAATAGTCTTTATCAACCCAAAAACTAATATCACTTGCAATAGACTCAAGCTCACTGTGATAGGCTTGTGCAGAAAAATCACCGGCACCTTCATCAAGCAATGCTGCCACCATTGTGGCAAGCCCTTGTTTATCTTCTGCGTCATAAGCAGAGCCAGAAAATGCAAAAGAAATGCGAAGTGAAACAATAGGAAGATAGTTATCTTCTAATAG
Source organism: uncultured Rickettsiales bacterium (assembly GCA_964352935.1). GTDB lineage: Bacteria > Pseudomonadota > Alphaproteobacteria > Rickettsiales > CAYGPX01 > CAYGPX01. The sequence continues at coordinate 5,284 of CAYGTX010000083.1, forward strand.
CCAAAAAGAAAAACCACTAGGTGAAGTGAAGGCGCTGGGTTTCTTAAAATCTTCTTTTTCGCTGTACTGTGTGGTCACTACTGCTACGACTGCAATAATTAGCAGTAGTAAGCTTGCAATCGCTAAACGAGAAAATCTACGGTGTAGCATGTACAGCCTCGCCTTTAAAATTTTCAGGTAATAGCAAGCCGGTAATGGCGTGTTCGTCGTTTAATATTTTTTGTGCAGCATGCATGATTTGTTCCTGCGTAACATTCTCAATATTGCGATGCCAATTGTTCACATAATTTCCATCCAAACCTAATACATATAGATTGCCAAAAATGCGGGCAAGGGTAGTGAAATCTTCTTGTGCATAAATCACTTGTGCTGTGAGCGCATTCTTTGCTCGCTCAATTTGTGCTTTAGAAAAAAGCGTTGAGCGTGACGTTTTAAGATGGGTTTCAATTTCTTGTTCCAGTTGTTCAATACTCACTCCTTTTGCAGGTGTTGCAGAGAGTGAGAATGTTGCTGGCCCAAGCGATAAATCGTCATAGTTGCTGCTAATAGAAGTAGCTAGTTTTTTCTCTACCACTAGTGTTTCATAGAGCAAGCTGGTGCGTGATTCGCCTAATAAAAAAGAAAGCAATATGAGCGCGGTGCAATCATTGCAATTCTCGTTATATTGCGGTGCAACATAGAATCGGAGCCATTGCGGTTGCTGAATACGTGCATCACGATGGATAATTTTTTTTGCTTTTGGAAGATCAATCGTTTTTTGAATATTTCGTTTTGGGATGTTGGCAGGTTCCAGCACACCATAGTAGCGTTCGGCAAGAGGTTTTAAGGTATCTGCGCTAATATCGCCGACTACTACAAGTACGGCATTGTTAGGAGCGTAGTAGCGTTTGTAAAATGCCTTACTGTCTTCAACAGAAAGTTTTGCGATATCATCGGGGTAGCCGATAATAGGTCGTCCATAAGGGTGGTTTTCAAAAAGAGCGTTTTGCATTTTTTCCGCTAGTAATGCAATGGGATTGTTTTCTATACGGCTGCGTCTTTCTTCAAGTACAACGAGTTTTTCGCGTTCTAACTGCTCTTCATTTACGAGAAGATGCTGCATGCGATTGGCTTCCATTTCCATTACCATGGCAAGTTTATCACGCGCAATATTTTGGTAATATCCGGTGTAATCGTAATGCGTGAAGGCATTGTCATTGCCGCCTGATTTTGCGACACTGCTTGAAAACTCACCTGATTCTAGCTTGTCAGTTGCTTTGAACATAAGATGTTCAAATAGATGTGCTAGTCCTGTTTTTCCATCGTGCTCATCTTGTGCGCCGACACGATACCACACCATGTGTGAAACAGCAGGTACTTTATGGTTAGGAACCACTACCACCTGCATGCCATTTTTTAATACAAAGCTATCATATTTTATCGTATTGGCCATTGCGGGATTGCAGGCAAGTGTCATAAT
>CAYGTX010000083.1:6752-7105 GCA_964352935.1 uncultured Rickettsiales bacterium
TAAATATGACTGCAAAAAATAATGTAGGATTAAAGATGTAGCGAAAATAAGAAAAAAACAATAGCTGCTCCTTAAAGATGCAGGGCTAGAAATTAAAAATTCTTCCAAGTACTCCGGTGTTCTTTTTTTCTTCTAGCGCTGTATCATCACCTGTGATTTCTTCACCTGATTTTTGTGCATCATGAATGCGTTTTTTTTCAGCAGAAGGGTTTAGCTCTGGGTCTTCTTCTTTGTTGCGAAATAGATCTGATACTTTAGAAAAGAAACCTTTCTCTTCTTCAATAACACGGATTTCTTGCTCTTCTTGGGTTAGGATTTCTCGGATACTAGGGTCAGCTGCAGCTGTGTTTGCG
>CAYGTX010000084.1:0-282 GCA_964352935.1 uncultured Rickettsiales bacterium
CGATACCAAATTTAATTTGCGCGATAGCAGCTTCCGCTTTTGAAGCACCATGCGTATTTTGTGTTCGTGCATTGCCCTGTACTTCAACCATTTTCATGTATTCTTTAAATTTAGAGCCATCTACATTCTGAGATATCTCAGGCTTCACAGCGCTTTCAGATGTTTTTACACTCAAAATACCATCTGCATCGATAGAGTCGTCACTTAGAAATACATCACCTGATTTTTGCAGCGCAACATCACCTGACTTATTTTGCTGTTGGTTATTCATGAACTGCTGTG
>CAYGTX010000084.1:292-7104 GCA_964352935.1 uncultured Rickettsiales bacterium
GCTGTGATGTATTAGCATTATTTGCTGCAACCGCTGCAGCTTGACCAGCATTCACAGGAGCTGCTACATTTTGCTGCGCTTGCAAAGGCTGCTGGTTCATTTGTTTAGCAATATCAAACTTTGCTAACATTTGCTCAGCAGCTTTCATGTTCTGATTTATTACTTGCGAAACCACAGGCGCTTCTTGTTTTCCTGAAGTATTCACCACTGGATTTAAAGCTTCATTTTTCACTTGCTCACCAGCAGCAAGTTGTTGAGCAATCAATTTACTTTGACGTGCTACATTCACCGCAGACTTAGACTGATTCTGCACATCCGACTGAGTAGCAACACTCACCTTTCTAGCATCTACTGTATTTGCTGCTTCAATAATGGTAGCAAGATTTGCAACTTGAGAATTTTGATTTGATTGAGCTTCAGCTTGATGAACATTTCCACCATTTGATGTAAGCTCAGAAGCACTAACAGTAGACCCGCCTTGCTGATTTAAGATTAAAGCGCCAGCTTCTTGCTGACTTTGGATAATCTTCTCGCCTCTTGCAAGTATCTTTCCAGCTTCAACAGTAATCGTTTGGACTTTCTCACCTTCTGCATCACCTGTCACCGCACTATTAAGTATAGCCTCAACACCACGCTTAGCAGCTTCAGCAACTTTTGCTTCATCAGGAACAACTTTAGCTGTATCAATATTAGCTGCAACTTCTGTGGCTGTTTGCTCTTGCTTTGGCTCTTGAGCACCAACTAATGCTTCTGGTTGTTTGGCATCGTTAGTATTCTCAGAGTAACTATCAACCTCTTTCGAAACTGACTCCACATCAGATCGCGCCGCACGATACTCATCTTTTAAGTCTTGGGCAGCTTGGGCATATTCAACATTTGCTTCCTGACGATAATCATCTAGTTTTTTTGCTTCAAAAGACGCTTTTTCTTTAAATGCTTGCGCTTCTTTTTGAACTGGCTCAGCAGATTCTTTAAATAACTTGGCAAATTCTTCATTGCGCTTGCCAAAGTCATTAGAAACAGCTTGATCAAGGCGAGCAACGACACTTTGCGCCTTATTCTTCTGAGCTGTTAATAATGCATCTAATGATACTGACATTGTTTTTCGCAATTTTTAATTAATACTGCGAATAACTATGCAAGCAACGTGCCAACTTTACTAAACGGCTAAAAACAAGGAAATTATAGAAAGTTCTTATATTTTAACGACTAAAATCAGAGCTTTTAGGCGCTATTTACCAAAGCTAAAGAAGGCAAATAATTCCTTTATCTGTAACAGATAGGCAAATTTTACCCACCACATCTTTATTGTGATTTATTGGCTTTAAGCGCATCGCTACTAAGATAGAGCGAACCCGTAATAAGGATACGCGCTGGCTCTAGTCCCGCATGACGATTTATAATTGTTACGAGCGCATCCTCGATAGAATCATACGCATCCGATTCCAGCCCAATAGATGCAGCGGCATCGGCTACTTTTTTTGCAGAAAGCGCTGATGGTTCTGTTTCAACCAAAATACCCGCCACATAATCCACATGCTCTTTCATAAACGAGAGGAACTTTGCCACATCTCTTCCACGTGTCATACCTAAAATGACATAGGTTTTCATGGGTTGCTGTTTTTGCCAATCCCCTAATGTGCACCCTAGCACATGTGCCGCTGCATCATTATGCGCACCATCTAACCATAATTGCCATTTATCAGGAATCAATGAAGCCAGCGCACCCGTTTTTAAACGCTGCAACCTTGCAGGCCACTCAACATTTAAAAGACCATCCGCTATATGTTTATCTGTGATATTAAATGTTTTTAGCGATAATGCCGCTGCCACCGCTGCACCTGCATTCACATATTGGTGCGCACCCGCAAGCCCAGGTGCGGGAAAGTGCTTACTTTCACCAGATTGCTGATGAAACATAAAACTTTCATCTTCTAGAGGCTCAACATCCCAATCGTAACCAAGCGCATTTAATTCACTATGCGTCACTTCCGCGCGCTGCTGGATGACTTCAAATGCTTCCTCTGCCTGTAAACTAATAATAGAAGGCACATTCTGCTTTAAAATACCCGCCTTTTCCCCTGCTATTAACGAAAGCGTTGGCCCAAGATATTCCATATGATCCATCGCAATAGGCGTAATGATGGTTAAAGCTGGGTTTGGTATAATGTTTGTGGCATCTAAACGCCCACCAAGCCCTGTTTCTAACAATACAATATCCGCTTTAATGCGAGAGAATGCCAAGAAAGCGCCTGCCGTAGTTCCTTCAAAAAACGTGACGGGGATATCATACTCATCCGCAACCTGACGGCACTCCTCCATTATTTCATAAAGATATTCATCTGTAATTGACTTACCAGCAAGCACAATACGTTCATTAAAATTTAATAGATGAGGCGATGTGTAGCGATGCACTTTATATCCCGCCTCCTCCAATATCGATTGCAAAAAGGCAATGGTAGACCCCTTGCCGTTAGTGCCAGCCACATGCACAACAGGAGGCAGCTTAAGCTGAGGATTACCCAACTTCTCCATGAACACCTCTATGCGTTCTAAATCATAATTGATTGGCTTCTGACCCAATAAAGTTGGCCAATGTGGCATAAACACCATAATTTATTTCCCTTCTCTCAACGCACCATGAAGTGAAAACGCAGACTTGTGCATCGCAACATTATGCACTCTCACATAATCTACATTCTTTTCTGCCATATAAAGGGACGCAACCAGCGTACCCAAATCTCTTTGTTGCATATCATCACCATAAAATGGCTGCAAGAAAGATTTTCGTGAATGCCCGACAAAAAGCTCTACACCTAAGCCTGTAAAGGCATGGATATCTTGCAGTAGCTTTAATGACTGCTGCGCATTCTTACCAAAGCCTAAACCCGGATCGATAATGATTCTGTTTTTTGGAATACCCGCTGATTCTAATGTTTGAATTTTCTCTACGCACCACTGCTTCACCACTTGTGTGGCATCTTCATTTAAAGGGATTATTTTTTGTTTGTCGGCAGGAATGCCCAAATGATGCATCGCCACAATTTTACAGGATGGATGCACAGCAACCAGCTGCTGCATTGATTTGCTATCCGCTCCACTCACATCATTAATCCAATCCACACCTAGTTGAATCGCCTTTTCTGCATTCTTGGGATGTCTTGTATCCAAACTAAGTTGAATATGTTTATCGTGAAATTGTTCTGTTAAAGCTTCTAAAATAGACTCTAAGCGAAACCATTCTTGCTCAGGCGTTAAGGGAGTTGCTCCTGGTCGAGTGGATTCTGCACCAATATCGATAACTGACACACCATCGTTCACAAGCTGGGTGGCATGCTCTATTGCTTTTTCGGTAGTAAAGAATTGCCCGCCATCCGAAAATGAATCAGGCGTAACATTAAGAACACCTACAAGCTTAGGCTTCTGCATAGCTGACCTTTTCTTGCTCTTGACCAAGCTTGATAGCCGTTGAAGATTGCTCAAACCTCTGGCTCAACTCGTAAGCCGTTTTGTGATAAGCATCTCCTTCAACTGGAAAACGCCAATTTGGTTCTAAATCAGCAAATGGCAGCAATGCAAAGTCACGCTGCAATAAACCTGCATGTGGGATTTTCAATCCATCTTCAACAATTTCTTGTTCGCCATAGGCTAAAATATCGATATCAATCTCACGCGGCGCCCACAACCCAGATGGAGTACAAGTACGCCCTATGCGACGCTCAATGGTTTTTACCATTTTCAATAATGCACCAGCCGATAATGATGTTTCACCTGCAATGGCGATATTTAAATATGGTATATCCCACATTGCTGGCGCACCCGGTTTTAATAATGCTGGAGACTCATAAAATGGTGAAATTCTAATGGCAGTAATTGCATTTTCTGCCAACAACTCTACTGCACTCTTTATATATTTTTCACGATCACCCAGATTAGAACCAATACCTAATACAACTAGCATAACATTCTCCCTATATCTCATCACCACATTCAAAACTGGTGGTACCCTTTATATTGTCAATTGGAGGATTGCACTTCTCAACACAGATACGTAATTTAATTCCATCTTCAATCTCTCCCTTCAAGCTACTATACAAGAAGTATGCCAAGTACTCTAAAGTCCTGAATTCCTTAGATTTACATAGCTTCTTTATTTGCTCTGATAGCTTAAAATAGCAGGTAATACCATAGGGAGTGTCGGTTTCGCAAGCTGCAGGAAGTAAATCGTAATAAAGGCGGAAAGAAACGCTAATTTCTTGTAAAACAGCACGCTCTTCATCAGGCACACCAAGATTCACCTTTAATCGTAAATCATTCAGTGCTAAAACACTTCCTGTTTTTGTTGTAAATGCTGTATGCATAGACCTAAAGAAATTGAATTTTTGTACGCATCGTTTAATAATAGATACAATAAAGAAAACCTAGTATTTACGCCTTCTTGGCGATGGTTTAAACCAATTGAAATAACGATGATTTTCAAATGATTTAGTTTGAAAAGCCCTTATAAAGAAAAACGAAAAGAAAGAAAAGCATTTTGTGAATAACGCATCTACATATACCTCTATTAATGGCGCAATTGTCACGGCAAAAAACGCTACTATTTCTGTGCAAGATCGCGGTTTGCGCTTTGGTGACGGCATCTTTGAAACCATTCGTTTAATTGCTGGCATTCCCTATCAATGGGAAAAACACCTAGAGCGGCTTACAGATGGGCTTGAAGCACTTAGAATTGGTGCTGACACTCAGCATTTAATCACTGATGCACTCGCACTTATTCGCAAAAATGAAGTTTTTGATGGTATTTTACGCATCATGATTACACGTGGCGAAGGTAGTATTGGCTATTTACCGTCCCCTCAATGCATACCAAACATCGTTATTGAAACGATTGGGAAAAATTTTCCTCCCATCTCACCAGCGCATCTTTGGCTTAGCACATATCGCAAACCATCTGCACGTTCACTTCCGCCTGAAGTCAAGCATATGCAAGGGTTAAACTCCACTCTGGCCAAGATAGAAGCGCAAGAAAAATTCTGTGATGAAGCACTGCTTTTAGATGATAAAGAACAGATATGCGAAGCCACATCAGGCAATATTTTCTGGGTAAAGAACGGCAACATCTTCACTCCATCTGTTTTATGCCCCATGGTAGCTGGCACCATGCGCAAAGCGATTTTACGACTCTCACCGTACACTATAAAGGAAGGCGAATGGTCGCTGGATGATTTAAAAGATGCGGACGAGATCTTTTTAAGTAATGCGAGCTGGCCAATTATGCCTATCTCGAAAATTAGCCCATTAGAATATTCATATAGCAATCATTCAATAGCACATGAATTATTAGCTCTCATAAAGGAGGATATGCAACATTATGTTGATGCTTGGCAACCTCCCGTGGCATGACCCACGATATTACGCACAAAATATCCCAAAAGATGAAGCACATTGGGCGCTATTCTATTCTGGTCAAGCAGGTGCTGATAGTGGGCAACATTCCATTCTCGCATTAAAGCCCATAGAACAAATTCAATCTACTGACTTTGAAGCCTTTAAAAACAAACTTAGTAGTAACAATGAAGCCCTTGAGAATGCTTGGTTTGGTTATTTAGGTTACGAACTGCGCCATCAAATAGAGGCAATGGAACAAGCACCCTCCTCGCATTCTGGTATTGAGTTTCCGCCGCTATCAATGAGCCATTATGGTTTGATTTTGTGGTTTGACCATACATCACAGACTGTTACCGCCTATGGAGAAGGTGAAGAAATGAGAGAACATATACCAACCGCAAACTCTCAACTACCATCATATCATACAGAGATAGAATCACTCGCATCTAACATGACGAAAAAAGATTATCTCACCCACGTTGCTACCATCAAAAATGCCTTAAAAAGAGGTGATCTTTATCAAGCCAATTTAACGCGAAAGTTTTTTGGCACATTCAAACAACCAGTGGATAGTTTTGCACTTTTTTGTGAACTTTCATCTATTAGTCCTGCTCCCTATAGTGCATATTTTAAGTATGGCAATAAGGCTGTTATTTCCTCTAGCCCTGAACGCTTTTTAAAAGTAGATGCTAACGGAAAAGCCAATATGCACCCTATCAAAGGCTCGGCACCGCGCGGCAAAAACGAATCAGAAGATGCCGACATTTACAAAGCATTAGAGGCAAGTGATAAAGACCGTGCAGAAAATTTAATGATTGTTGATTTATGCCGAAACGATCTTGCACGCGGGTGTGAAGCAGGCTCTATTAAAGTAGATAAACTTTTTTCTATCGAAAAATACGCAACTGTGTTGCATATGGTATCAAGCATTAATGGCAGCAAAAAAACCAACATCTCGACGTTAGAACTGGCTAAAGATTGCTTTCCCCCTGGATCGATGACGGGCGCACCTAAAATTATGGCAATGCAGCTTTGCAATCAACTTGAAAAAACTCAGCGTGGTATTTACTCAGGCGCTATTGGCTGGTTTGGTGGTGATGGAAGTGCCGATCTTTCGGTTGTTATTCGCACCTTATTGGTCGATGAAGAAAAGTTTGAATTTCAAGTAGGTGGAGGCATTGTGCTTGATTCAGACCCTACTTCAGAATGGCGCGAAACGCTCATTAAAGCACGTGCCATAGGCAAGTTATTAGGCATTAAAGAACCTCAACTAGAAGCGCTTTAAGATGCAACCAGAGACACAATATTTCACCATCGATGGACACTCTATCCCGCTTGTGATAAATAAAAGCACGCGCTCTCGTCGTTTATCCATTCGCATTTTAGAAAAAGAATCTGCCATTAAATTGACAATACCTGCTTTT
>CAYGTX010000085.1:0-7024 GCA_964352935.1 uncultured Rickettsiales bacterium
TATCCTTCCTAGGCATGATATTTCTTGGCACTGGGTGAAAGGCCATAATGGCGACCCTGGTAATGAAAAAGCTGACCTTTTAGCCACCACTGCTGCTAAAACGCTACTCTAAGCCGCATAAATTTTTCATAGTATTTTACTAAATTTTAGTCGTAGAACTTGAAATCTGCGCGTTGTTTTGCTATATTATTTGTGGGAGCATTTAAGGGGTATAAGATAATAATGTGTAAACCTTACTCTTAAAAAAGCAGACTCTTGGTATGACGACTTCTTTAGAAAAATATAATACAAAGAAGGTGGACAACGAGCCCCTAGTCACTCAACCTTTGCAAAGCGAGGAAGAAGAGACCATGACGAACGTGAATTTACCAGCATTATCCTCTGAGGGTAGCTTAAGTCGCTATCTGGATGAAATTAATAAGTTCCCTTACCTCACGCAGGATGAGGAATATAAACTTGCCAAAGACTGGGCAGAAAGTGGCGATGTAAAAGCCGCTCACCAACTAGTGACAAGCCACTTACGTTTAGTGGCTAAAATCGCCATGTCTTTCCGTCATTATGGCTTACCCGTCATCGAGCTTATCTCTGAGGGTAACATTGGCCTAATGCAAGCTGTGAAAAAGTTTGACCACCAAAAAGGCTTTCGCCTTTCTACCTATGCTATGTGGTGGATTAAAGCCTCGATTCAAGAATATGTACTACGCTCGTGGTCACTCGTGAAGATTGGAACCACCGCAGCGCAAAAGAAACTGTTTTTTAACCTTAAACGCTTAAAGAACAACCTTATTAAGGTGGATGATTCTGTGCTTGCGCCTGATCAAATTAAATATATCGCTAATGAGCTAGAAGTTTCTGAGCAAGAAGTAAGAGAGATGGACTCACGCCTTATGCAAGGTGACGCATCGCTTAATGCACCTCTGATTGGTCAGGATGAAAGCTCTACTGCCCAAATGCAAGATTTAGTAGAAGAAGAATCAGCCAACCAAGAAATTATGCTAGTGGAATCGGATGAGGCGGATTATCGCCACCAAATGCTTATGGCTGCTATGAGCACACTGAATGAGCGTGAGAAGTCTATCTTGCAAGCACGTCGTTTATTGGATGACCCAGAGACATTAGAAGAATTAAGTCAACGTTTTGGAGTTTCACGAGAGCGTATTCGTCAGATTGAAAATCGTGCGATGGAAAAATTGCAACAAGCAGTGCTTGAGCAAGCGGCTTAATACACAGCTTTAACATTATTCCAAAAATGTCGTCTATTTTTATACAGGCAGCGTAATCAATACTCGCAATCCACCCATCGGGCTTTCATCTAATGTGATTGCTCCACCATGTCGCGACACTACATCCTTAGTGATAGCAAGCCCAAGCCCTGCACCACCTCTATCCACATTGCGCGATTCTTCCAAACGAGAAAAAGGCTTGAGTGCCAGCGCACGCTTAGAAGGAGGAATACCTGGCCCATCATCATCAAATATCATGCGGATAGTATTGCCTAATTGGTCGCACTCCACCACCACTTGCGAGCCATAACGTAAGCCATTATCAATAATATTAGTGACTGCACGGCGCATCGATGGTTCGTTCATTCTGAGTACTAGCCCCTGCTTAACTTTGACATCAATTTTCTCATTTTGTAAGCGATAGCCTGCACTCACACTGCGCATAAGTTCAGCAAGATTCACTTGGCTAGTGGTCGTATTTTCATGCCCTTTTGCAAAGTCTAAATATTCTTGCACCATATGCTCCATCTGGTGAAGGTCGTCTTGTAACGCTTCTATTTCTTCAGTCTGCTTCATCATCGCTAATTGCAATTTAATACGTGTAATGGGCGTTTTCAAATCATGCGAAATGCCTGCGAGCATTTCCGTTCGCTGCGCCACCTGCTTCTGAATACGATCTTTCATTTTGATAAATGCACGGGAGGCCTTTCTCACCTCTAGCGCTCCTGTTGGCTTAAAGTCACTTACTTCTAAGCCCTTACCAAAACGCTCTGCAGCATCCGATAATTTTGCAATGGAACGTATTTGATTACGGATAAACAAGATTGAAATCATCGCTAAAAGGATGGCAGACCCACTCATCCAGAAGATAAAAATATAAGTGGTCGGGTTGTGAATACGCTTAATAGGTACTGTTACTTTTAGCACTCCCTTCACGGTTTGAATGAAGATAATAATATCATCAGTTTCTGTGTAAAACGCTAAATAATCAAATCTCTCTAATGCATCAAAATTATCACTTAGCCCTTCATATTTCTTTGCAGGATATTCTTTATAATTTTGTAACGCCACATCTTCAAAGAATCTTACTGAAAGATAAAGTGTATTGCTTGCAATTTGAATCAGCTTATCACGCTGCGCTTGCTCCACCGCCTCTATGCTTTCTGCCAACATCACAACATCACCCACCAGCGCTGCTGCCATATGGCGGGAAACACTACTCCAGTGTCTTTCATAAAAAACATAAGCCGCTATCAGCTGCACCAATATTACAGGAACTAAAGTTATCAGAAGAAAACGCCCAAAAAGGGAACGTGGCAATAGCCGCTTAACTGTAAAAAACATAGCCTTTTCCCCACACAGTTTTCAGAAACACCGGACTTTTGGGTTTAGTTTCAATCTTGTTACGCAATCGTGTCATAATAACATCTATACTTCGGCTATTAATTCCGCCACAAAGTTCCGCTAACTCATCTCGCGAAAGTGGAATGCCTTTTTTACGAATTAAATTACTTAACACCGTTAGCTCTTGTGATGTCAGTTCTACATTTTCACCTTGATGTAACAACTGCTGTCTATTTTCATCAAATTGAAATGCACCAAAACGAATGATTTTTACTTTTTCATTTTTAGGCTGTGTTCGAGCAATTAACTTTTGCACTCTTAATAGCAATTCTGTTGGGTCAAACGGCTTCGCTAAATAATCTTCAGCACCACTTTTAAGCCCTTCAATACGATCTTGCACCTCACCCATGGCTGTTAACATCAGTACCGGAGTTGATAATTTACCTTGTAAAGACGAGGTAAACTCCATGCCAGTTTCTTCTGGCATCATCACATCCACAATCAGTAAATCAAAGTGAAACAACTTTAATTGAGCGCGCGCATCTCTTGCATGCTCAGCTGTGGAGACAAAAAAACCTTTATCCACCAAATATTGCTTTAGCAGTGAACGAATCCTTCTATCATCATCAACCACCAATATATGAGTGACTCTTTCGCCCATCTCTTGCTCACAAATCCTTATTTCATTTGATTTTTAACCTTACCCGATTTATAAACCAAGGTCTAAGATAAAAAGACACAGCTATCTTTTTTAACAGCTGCTTATTTAATCACAAGGAAGTAAGTTATGGACATCATCCCTTTTGATAAACGCGAAGGTTATATTTGGTATAACGGTGAAATGGTTGAATGGAAAAATGCTAAAGTGCATATCCTTAACCACGGCTTACATTATGCTTCCAGTGTATTTGAAGGTGAACGCGTCTATAATGGTAATATTTTCAAAAGTCGCACCCATACGGAGCGGTGGCATAAATCAGCTGAGATTCTTGGGTTTGAACTTCCTTATACCACAGACCAGCTAGAGGAAGCCAAACAAGCGATTGTTAAAAAGCAAAATATCGTAGATGGTTACATGCGTGCATTCGCATGGCGCGGTAGCGAGAAAATGGCGATTTCAGCCCAAAACAATACTATTCATTGTGCCATTGCCACATGGCCATGGCCTCCATACTATTCTGAGGATTTGCATACTAAGGGAATAAAACTAGATTGGGCAATGTACAAACGCCCTGATCCTGCCACTGCTCCAGTAGCAGCAAAAGCTGCGGGCTTATACATGATTTGCACCATCAGTAAACATAAAGCAGAGCGCGAAGGCTTTAACGATGCATTAATGCTGGATTATGAAGGTTATGTTGCAGAAGCAACGGGCGCAAATTTCTTTTTAGTCATTGATGGTGAGCTTCATACACCACTAGCTGACCGATTTTTAAATGGCATCACTCGCCAAACGATTATCAAGCTAGCAAGCGATTTGGGAATAAAAGTATCTGAACGACGCATTAAGCCAGAAGAACTTGCCACTGCGCAAGAGGCGTTTTTAACAGGATCCGCCGCTGAGATTACACCTGTCGGTCAAGTAGCTGAATATAACTTCACACCCGGTAGTGTAACAGCAAAATTAAAAGATGCGTATCACGCATTAGTAAGAAGCTAGTAAGAAAATAAGAATCTAGATTTTTGAATCTATTTCTAAATATTGTGCGAGGATAAAAATCTAAGCCAGCCATGAGCACGCGAAAGCGGTGCCTCATGCAAAAACTATAGTCGTTTCACTTAAGAATGGGGCATATCAATTAGAAACGACTATGTAAAAGTGCGAATGCGCGCCGCCACTCATGTGGTGAAAGCCTACGTGGCGATTGAACGAACATAATTTTGGCACAAAATTATGTTCAACAACTGAAGTAAATTTTGCGGAGACAACTAAACATGCAACCACATCTTTTTTGCTTTGGACTTGGTTATGTTGCCGAACAACTTGCCTACTCTCTCCTTGATAAAGGCTGGAGAGTAAGTGGCACAAGTCGCAGCACAGAAAAGATGGATAAATTTCGCCCTCATGGGGTAATCGTGCATCTTTTTGATGATGACATGCCACTACCACACCCTGAAGAGTTGCGCAATGTAACGCATATTCTTCACTCCATACCGCCAAGTGAACATGGCGACTCTGTTTTTCAAGAGCACTTGCAAGACATACAAATGGCGCATGATTTAAAGTGGTTAGGTTATTTATCTACCACAGGCGTTTATGGTGATAGAGGCGGTGAATGGGTGGATGAGACAGCCACACCCACAGCATTTAATGATCGCACACAACGACGCATTGATGCTGAAAAGCTTTGGTTAGACACAGACCTTCCAACACATATATTCCGATTAGCAGGTATTTACGGACAACATCGCAACGCACTTAAAGATATCAATTCGGGAAAAGCTAGACGCATCGATATGCCAAAGCAATATTTTTCACGCATCCATGTCGAAGATATTGTTCAAATATTAGAAGCATCTATTGCAAACCCATCCCCTAAAGCTATTTATAACTGTGCTGATGATATGCCAGCAGAGCAAGCTGAAGTAGTTGCTTATGCAGCACAGCTTTTAAACAAAGAACCACCTTTGCTTCAAAGCATTGAAGACGCTAATCTATCTGAGATGGCACGCAGCTTCTATCAAACCAATCGTCGTGTAAAAAATGACCGCATCAAAGATGAACTTGGTATTACCTTAAAATACCCCGATTATAAGCACGGCCTTTCAGCATTAGCAAAAATGCTATAGACAAACAGGTCTTTACAAATTACACCTTAATAAACGCTCTGTTTAATAAGGAAAACACTATGCCCGATGATCATATCTTACTCGCTCTAGAATTTGATGGTAAAGGGCAAGGCACGCCTCTTTCAGGCGAGGCTATCTCCGAAGCGATAAAGAGCAAAAAATTGGCATGGGTACATTTAGATGCGACGCAACCAGAAACCAGAAATTGGTTAGAAAGAGAAGTTTCCTATCTTGATCCCTATATCACCGAAGCATTACTGGCAGATGAAACACGCCCACGCATGACGCAAATTGGTGATGGTGTATTATTGATTCTACGCGGTGTAAATCTCAACAAAGATGCAGACCCTGAAGACATGGTGTCTATTAGACTATGGATTGATTCTCATAGAATTATTAGTGTACGAAGACGCCAACTTAAAGCAGTGTGGGATATTGAGAAGCTACTTCGTGAAGGGCATGGACCAAAGAACTCAGGTGAATTTTTAAGCCTTTTAACGGCACAATTATTCGCGAGAATGGAACCAACCATTACTGGGCTAGATGATAACACAGATGATATAGAAGAAAAGTTACTTGAGAATCCAGACTCTAGCTTAAGAGAGCGGATTGTTCAGATTCGTAAAAAAGCAATTATATTAAGACGATACATGTCACCACAGCGTGATGCAGTAAGTCAACTCCGCATGGCAGACATTCATTGGATTCATGAGAAAAACAAACGCCACCTTCAGGAAAGCGTCAATATTGTTACACGCTATGTAGAAGATTTAGATGCCATTCGCGAACGAGCACAAATTGTTAAAGATGAGCTCGCAAATATACTTTCAGAGCGTCTTAATAAGAATATGTACGTGCTATCAGTCATTGCAGCAATATTCCTACCGCTCGGCTTCTTAACAGGTCTACTTGGTATTAATGTAGGTGGTATTCCAGGCACAGACAATGCTAATGCGTTCTGGATAGTAAATGGTTTATTAATTACTGTTGTTACACTACAGGTGTGGCTATTCAAGAAGTTGGGTTGGTTTTAATATTTTACTACGCAACTTCGAATATCAAAAAGAATAATAAAAGAATGATTTTAAGAGGGTGTTCGTTAAGAGAATATTTAATCATATTATTCTCAAAGAGAAATGATTAAAAACAAAAAGCAAAAAGCCTGCTTAATAAGTCTGGCAACGACCTACTCTCCCGTGCCTTAAGACAAAGTACCATCGGCGCTAAGCGGTTTCACTTCCGAGTTCGAGATGGGATCGGGTGGTTCACACTTGCAAGGGTCACCAGACTAATTAAACAGGCTTAATGCTTAATCGTCAAAATGTGATAACAGGTCTAACATAATAAATTTACAGATGTCGTCTATACGAGACTAATTCCACATACGATAGTACATAGAACAGCGAATAAAACCAATCAGGCTATTAGTACTGGTTAGCTCCATGCATTACTGCACTTCCACACCCAGCCTATCAACGTGGTAGTCTTCCACGGCCTTAATGGGGAAATCTTGTTTTGAGGTGGGTTTCCCGCTTAGATGCTTTCAGCGGTTATCCCGTCCGTACATAGCTACCCAGCGATGCCGTTGGCACGACAACAGGTACACCAGAGGTACGTCCAACTCGGTCCTCTCGTACTAAAGTCAGATCCTCTCAAATTTCCTACAC
>CAYGTX010000086.1:0-7016 GCA_964352935.1 uncultured Rickettsiales bacterium
GTTGACAAATTCCGCATCCGCAATGGAGACCTCCAAGGTGCTTTGTGCCATCACGGTTGGGGCTCATAAAAGCTGCTTTTGGGTCGCTTTCATTTTCTTTAATGACATGAACGCGACTCGCAAGGTGAATGATGGTGTTGATATCTTTTAATCTAGCATCATTCCAATCCGTATCGCCGTCAATATTAGGGATTTGCACCCATTCAACAGTGTCGCCTTTTTGAAAGGTCGGTGCAGGATAACGAGAGATAGCACGAAGCTGGTGTTTTGCTTCTATTAACTTCTGGCAAACGGCATTTCCAACAAAACCATTAGCGCCTGTTACTAGTACTTTCATGACTTAATACCTCATAAAGCTTTAATGTTTTTTCAACTACCATCGTGAGTGAAAAATCACTTTCAGCTAATTTTCTGCTTTCCTGCCCCATTTCATCTAACATTCTAGGTTTTTTTGCAAGCAAAACTATTGCATTAGCAAGTGCGTGAGAGTCTTTAACCGGCACTAAAATACCATTTTTATTGTTCACAACAACTTCTCTGCACCCTGGAACATCTGTAGTGATAATAGGCTTTGCACATGCCATAGCCTCAATTAAAGCTTTTGGTAGTCCTTCTCTGTAAGATGGCAGGCACACAATATGAGCATTTTGAATAGTAGTTATCATATCTTTGCAGTGCCCTAGCCACTGGATTGAGCCTTTCTCTTGCCACATTAAGAGTTGCTCTTCTTTAATAGCTGCAGGGTTTTCTGTGTCTACACCACCAGCAAGTTGGAAGATAAAGTTGGGATATTGCTTTTTAACTTGAGCTGCTGCCTCTACAAACTCCCCTACCCCTTTATCCCATAACATGCGAGCAGGTAATAAAATAGTGATGGGAGGTTTCGGTGTTTTTGATGGCTTAAAAATTTCTAAGTCTACGCCAGAGCCTTTTATTAACACAGTATCAGACTTGTTTACGATTTTTTTATCAATAAAAAGATCTAAATCATCATGATTTTGGAAAATAGCGATGTGCTTTTGTTGCTTAAATGCGAAGCGATAGCCAACGATAACTAATGTTTGAATGAGTTTAGCTTTAAACCCTTGCTTGATAAATACATATCCCATACCAGAAATAGCACTAACGACAGATTTTGCTTTAGCAATTCGCGCAGCTATACCTCCAAAAAGCACCGGTTTTATGGTGACATGGTGAATAATATCGAAGTTGTTATCTTTATATAAATCATAAAGATATTTTAGATACTTAATCTCGTCTATTAAGCTTCTTTTGCCCCTTTTTAATGGAGCCGAATGGAAGATGAAATGTTTGCTTGCAAAGAGTGCTTCATGCTCTTTGTTTGGTGGTGTGCATATGTGGATTTCATAGCCTTGTTTTTGCGCTGCATCTGCAATTGGCAAACGGTGTGATACAAAAAATCCAGCATCATTAACTACAAAAATAAGCTTTTTCACACTCATTGTTTTTCATTCCATGCTTGGAACATTAAAACACCCCATAAGTGATATTGCCAATTTCGTTTACCTGAAAGATGCTCTTCCCAGCATTTGCGAATAGGTGCTGGGTTAAAATATCCTTCTTTTTCGAGGCGTTTTTCATCTAGCAGTGCTTCTGACCAGTCACGCAATTCACCACGAAGCCATGTGCCAATGGGAATTGCAAAGCCAGCTTTTGGTCTTTCTATCAATTCTTTAGGCACATATTGATAGAGTACTTCGCGCAAAAGCCACTTGCCTTTACCTTCATTGATTTTCATAGAAAGTGGCACTTGCCAAGAAAACTCGATGAGTTCATGGTCTAACAGTGGTATACGGCTTTCTAAGCTAACACCCATGGCAGCGCGATCAACTTTTGTAAGAATATCCCCCGGTAAATAACCAATCATGTCTTGATACATCATGCGCTCGGTGATGGTTGCATCACTAAGTGCTGAGGGTAAATTTCCTGCAAAATTATGGTTAAGGGGGGCTTTATGGGTTTTAACAATATCTTCAGGGTTCTTCCACATAGTGACTAAATAGTGATACATGTCATCTGGCGAAGCTTCTGCTATTAAGCCTGCTGTTTTATGGATTTTATCACCGGGATGTGCAAAGCGATATTGCTTCGGTGCAAGCTTGAGTAAGTTATTTAATAATCCATCCCATAAATGCACAGGAATGGAAGTAATAAGCTTTGCGCTAATGTTTCTGAGTGGTGTTGGCAGCATACCCACTTTTTTCCAGATATTTTCAACCCAGAAATAGCGGTTATAACCTGCAAATAACTCATCTCCACCATCACCTGAAAGAGCCACAGTCACATGTTCACGCGCCATTTGTGATACCAAGAAAGTTGGTATTTGTGATGAATCAGCAAAAGGCTCATCATATAACGTTGGTAGCTTGGGTATGATGTCTAGTGCGTCACTCGGGTTAACATAGAGTTCTGTATGTTCAGTGCCTAGATGCTTGGCAACTAACTTGGCGTGATGTGCTTCATTATACCCCGCTTCATTAAAGCCTATCGAAAAGGTTTTAACAGGCGTTTTAGAAACGGATTGCATTAAAGAAACTACGGTGGATGAATCTATACCACCAGAGAGAAACGCACCAAGCGGCACATCTGAAATCATACGAAGTGATACAGCGCGCTTTAATTTTTCGTCTAACAATTTAACCGCGTCATTAGTGCCAATTGCTAATGGGTTTTCTAGGCCATTTTGAGCGACTTGTTTGATATCCCAATAGCATTTTTGCTGAATCTTGCCATCAAGAGAATAAACAAGATAATGTGCTGGCTCTAGCTTGCAGATATCTTCGTAAATTGAATGAGGTGCCGGAATGTAGTTATATTGTACAAGTAGCGCTAATGCCTCACGATTGATTTCACCATTCCAGCTTGGGTGTTTTTTTAGCGCCCTAAGCTCAGAAGCAAAAAGAAATGTATCATTTTGCAAGCCATAATAGAGCGGTTTCTCCCCTACTCTATCCCTTGCCAAAGTCAATGTTTTTTCTTTCTTATCCCACAAGGCAAAAGCAAACATGCCGTTGAAAAGCTGTAGTGATTTATCTAGTCCATAGGCTTCAATGGCAGCTAGAATTACCTCAGTATCGGAGTGCCCATGCCAATGAACATTCAAGTCTTTCTTAATTTCTTGGAAATTATAGATTTCACCATTAAAAACAATCACATATCGCTCGGATGCCGAATGCATCGGCTGATGACCTTCTTTCGTTAGGTCGATGATTGATAGTCTTCTATGTGAAAGAGAAACGCCATGCTGAGCGTCGCTCCACTCGCCATAATCGTCTGGGCCACGATGATAAATGGCTTTGCCCATTTGTTGTGCAATATGCTGGAGTGACTCGTTATTACGAGTGATCTTGCTTTCAATAAATCCAGCGATGCCGCACATAAATGACTATCTTAAAACAAGGGGTGGTTGCTTACGCATTATAATAAGAACGATACCATTCAACAAACTTTTCAATTCCATGAGCCAGTGGTGTTGCTGGTTTGAAATTGACATCGCGCATAAGCGCATCAACATTTGCATAAGTTTCTGGTACATCGCCCGGCTGAATGTCCATCATGTTCTTTTTAGCTTCTTTGCCAAGAACCTTTTCGATGGTGTTAATCATTTCCATTAGTTCAACAGGATCGTTATTACCAATATTGTAAATCTTATAGGGTGCCTTACTGGTTGATGGATCTGGTTTGTTACCATCCCAGTGAGGATTTGGCTGTGCGGTGTTTAATAATGTTCTGTAAACACCTTCAACGATATCGTCAATATAGGTGAAATCACGGCGCATTTTGCCGTGGTTAAATACATCAATCGGTTCACCCGAAAGAATCGCTTTGGTGAACAGGAAAAGTGCCATATCAGGTCTTCCCCATGGCCCATATACTGTAAAGAACCTAAGGCCAGTTGTTGGTAGTCCGTATAAATGACTATAAGTATGTGCCATCAATTCATTTGATTTTTTGCTAGCTGCATAAAGGCTTACGGGGTGGTCTACGTTGTTTTCAACTGCAAATGGCATATTGGTGTTTGCACCATAAACCGAGCTACTAGAAGCATAGACTAAATGCTTAATTTCGTTGTGACGGCATGCTTCAAGAATATTTAAAAAGCCTACGATATTGCTTTGGATATAAGCATCAGGGTTTGTAAGAGAATATCTAACACCGGCTTGCGCTGCTAAATTGACGACAGCATCAAACTTCTGCTCTTTAAATAGTTTATCTATGGCTGCTTTGTCTTCAAGGTCACATTTTACAAAGGAAAAACCTTCTTTATCTTCAAGACGAGCTAAACGTGCTTTTTTAAGATTTACATCATAATAATCATTTAAATTATCAAGGCCAACCACGTGGCGGTTGTCAGCAAGTAGCTTGAGCGACAAATGTGATCCAATAAATCCGGCTGCGCCAGTTACTAAGATTTTTTTCATAACGTAAATTTATAAACTCCAATAGCGATGTTTGTTTGAGATTTTATTCGGATCGAGTGCGGACTTAACATCAATAATAACGCAGTTTTTTGGCATAGAGTTGATAAGTTTATACATAGATTCACCTACATAATCTTTATGCGGTACGGCGAGTATTAGTAAATCAGCTTGCTTTAAATCATCTAAATTATGAAGTTTAATGCCATATTCCTCCATAGCTTCTTTAGGGTCTGCGAATGCGTCATATACTTTAGAGTCGATGCCATAATCGTCCAATTCTTTAATAATATCGGGCACTCTGCTGTTACGAAGGTCGGGAACATTTTCTTTAAATGTAAGCCCCAGAACAGCGGCTTTTGATTTGCGAATTGATTTATCCGCTTCAATTAACAGCTTAATGGCTTTATTAGCAATATACGCCCCCATTCCATCGTTAATACGTCTTCCTGCTAGTACAACTTGTGGGTGATAACCTAAAGATTCAGCTTTTGCAGTAAGATAGTATGGGTCAACACCTATGCAATGCCCACCGACTAAACCTGGGTTGAATTTTAGAAAGTTCCATTTTGTTCCCGCTGCTTCAAGTACATCAACTGTTCTGATGTTCATCTTATCAAAAATAAGTGCGAGCTCATTCATTAGTGCAATGTTTAAGTCGCGTTGAGTATTTTCAATCACTTTAGCTGCTTCTGCTACTTTAATACTCGCTGCCTCAAAAACGCCAGCATCAATAATAGAGGCATAAACATCTGAAACACGTTTCAATGCTTCTTCATCTTCACCCGAAACTACTTTGGTGATACGCTCCAATGTATGCTCTTTATCACCGGGATTAATTCGCTCTGGTGAATAGCCTAATTTAAAATCCTTGCCTTGCTCTAAGCCTGATTCTCTTGCGAGAATTGGCCCACAAAATTCCTCAGTTACACCTGGATACACCGTGGATTCAAATACAACAATATCGCCTTTCTTTAGATGAGCTGCAATGGTTTTGCATGCACTTTTTAAAATGCCTAAATCGGGTTGTCTGTTGGAATCAATAGGTGTTGGAACACTAACGATATAAAAATTACTATTTTTTAGGTCACTTGGGTCTGAGGTAAAGCTTAGATATGGCGTTTTTAGCTCAGATTTACTGCTTTCAATGGTGATATCAATGCCTTTTTTAAGTTGCTCTATACGGTTTTTGTTGATGTCAAAACCAACAGTATCTTTGAACTTTCGTCCAAATGCTAAAGCGACTGGCAAGCCTACATAACCAAGGCCAATGATGGCAATTTTAGGTGTGTTCTTCATAATCTCTCTTTTTAATGAACCTAATGTTGGTGGCATCATAGCAATTAATTTTTTTTGTGCAAAGAAAACCAGTTATAAACAGTTTTTTCATTAAGTGATGGCATAGTTAAGCTCAGCCATAACCAGAAATATATGTAAGTAAATAATGGGTAAGAAGAGAGTGTGAGTGCAAATATAATACACCAGTTATAACGTTGAATCAGACTTTCTTTCGGTGTTATATATAAGAAGCTTCAGGCCTGTATATGCGATTAATATAAGACCTATGATGCCAAAGCTTGCATATAAAAGTGAGAAGCCATTTAATGGTAAACCATTGAAGAAGTACTTAGTTGACAGCCCACTACCAAATAAACTTAATAAGAAATCATTACTCTGATGAGTTACTTTTAAATTATTTTCTTCTTTAGGAATGCTAATCTCTAAATTCTCATTCGTTTTCTTTTACTTTGGTTATGATGTTGTTTTGGGTACGCACTTTGAGTGGCTACTTTATTCTAGAGATTTCAAGCACAGCCATAAGTGTTATTTCTTATGAGCTAAATTTGTTTTTTGGAATCCAATTAGGCGAAGATAGCTAAGGATAATGGCAATGGGCAATAATATATACCCAGCAATCGGGTATATTGAGGCACTCACAGCAAAAATGATAAGTAATATATTGAGCTGCAAAATCTTTAAACTAACTTGCGAATGACTTAAGCCATTCCGAATTGCTTGCTGATAATAGTGTTTTGAATGTGCTTCAAAGATATTTTCTTTGGCAATTAAGCGTTTAAAAATAGTAATACCTGAGTCCATTAAGTAGTATAATGGCAAAATGATGGCGGGAATCACCTCCCCTAATAATGCAAGTTGTATGAGTACCCAGCCTGTAATAAATCCTAGCACGACACTGCCGACATCGCCCATAAAAACAGAGGCCGGATGCCAGTTGTAAAAAAGAAAGCCAGCAGTAGCACCTGCAAAAATGACAGCATAAAGCGCCATATTGGCAGCGGGAAAATCCATATTAGCAAAAATGATTGCCGCACCTATAAGAATAGATATTGTTTCAACGCCGGTAATACCGTCGATGCCATCCATAAAGTTATATAAATTTATAAACCAGACCCAGCCAACGGCAATGAATATATAAATGATAGCCAGCGCCCAAATGGTATCAATGCCAGTAGATTGCTCAATAGGAAGAAGAAGTAAGCCAACAAAAGCCGCCAAAACTTGCACAGCAAAGCGAGTGCGCACAGGCAGTCCTTTTACATCATCAGAAAAAGATAC
>CAYGTX010000087.1:0-4233 GCA_964352935.1 uncultured Rickettsiales bacterium
AAACTGCAAAAAAGGGAATCAAAAGTTGGGTTTGATTTGCGTAATTATCAAGAAATATTCGATAAAATTAATGAAGAAATCGACGAAGTTAAACAAGAGCTATCTGCTGTCAACATAAACCAAGAATCGGTAATGGAGGAGGTGGGAGATTTGCTTTTCTCAGTCGTCAATTTGGCACGTAAAGTGGGTATTGAACCAGAAGAAGCTTTAAGAAAAGGAAACGCAAAGTTTGAAAAGCGTTTCCACTATATTGAGCAAGAAGTGAGTAATCAAAACACAACACTCGAAGATACATCTATCGAAGAGATGGAAAAACTTTGGCAAGCAGCGAAGAAGAGTAGTTAAAATTAGCGTTTCTTCTTTTTACCTTCATAAGGGTTAGCGCTTTTTCTAAGCAGAAGTCTTACAGGCACACCCGGTATATCAAATGTATCGCGTAGTGAGCCAATAATGTATCTTGCATAACTTTTGGGCAAACTTTCAGGCAGGTTTGTAAAGAGTGTGAATGTTGGTGGGCGCGTATTACCCTGCGTAATATATTTCAAACGAATACGGCGGTTATTTTTACCAAGTGGTGGCAAATGTTGGCTTTCTGTCGCTCTTAACCAGCGGTTTAATGCACCAGTTTCAATACGGCGATTCCAAGTATCGTAAGCTGCAAATGATGCATCTAAAAGCTTCTCAATGTTCTCACCTTTCAGTGCAGAAAGTGTAACGACGGGAACACCCTTCACATCAGGCAATAGTTTTTCTAGCTTATAGTGAAGTTCTTCTAAATATTCTTTACGCTTGCGTATTAAATCCCATTTATTCACACCAATGACTAGTGCTCTACCTTCCTCAATCACATGACCTGCAATGGTGAGGTCTTGCTTTTCTAGGGCTTGTGTAGCATCCACCATCATAAGCACAACATGCGAGAAGCGAACCGCTCTTAATGTATCTGCTGCTGAGAGTTTTTCTAGCTTTTGTCTTACGTTGCTTCTTCTTCTAAGACCAGCAGTATCAATTAAACGAATTTTTTGATTATCATATTCCCAATCAATGGAAATTGAATCGCGCGTGATGCCGGCTTCTGCACCTGTTAGCACACGGTCGCAGCCAAGATAAGCATTTAAAAGGGTGGATTTACCACTATTAGGACGGCCAATAATTGCAAGCTGTAATGCTTTATCTTCTTCTTTGGTTTTACCAACTTTAAGCTTTTTTAGTTCTTCGTCATCTATAGCTACAGTAATGCGTTCTTCAACGGCTTTAATGGCGTCATATACATCACCCATGCCTTCACCATGCTCAGCAGAAATGGCAACCATTTCTTTAAAGCCCAAGCGAGTTGCCTCAGAAAAACCTGAATAGCCCTGATTTCCTTCGCATTTATTCACAAGCAGAATAACGATTTTATCTTGTCGTCTAATCCAGTTTGCAAAGAATGTATCTGCAGGTGTAAGACCACTTCTACCATCAATTACGAATAAGCACACATCAGCTTCATCTACAGCATAGGCTGTTTGTTGCATCATGCGGTTTTCAAGTGAACTTTCTTCAGCTTCTTCAAGGCCAGCAGTATCAATTACGCGGAATGCTAGGTCAGCAATTCTTGCATCACCCTCACGTCTATCACGTGTTACACCAGGTAGATCATCTACCAAAGCGTGCTTACTGCCCGTTAAGCGGTTAAATAATGTTGATTTACCAACATTCGGGCGACCAATAATAGCGACTGTTAACATAAGTGGTGTACAAGCTTGAGAAGGGTGAATAAAGCCTGTCTTTTAACTGAAAAACAATGAAAAAGCAATGTTTATGAGTTAGAGCGTCTTTTCTTCTAATTCTTTGAGCATTTTATACTCGGTAAGGTCTAAGCCTAGTGGTGTTAATGAGATATAGCCATCACGAACAACAGAGAGATCTGAAGGCGCAATATCTAAGCTTTCATCACGTCTTGTGGTAATCCAATAGTAAGGTCTGCCTCTTGGGTCGTGCTCTTCTTTATGGCAGATGCCAATCTTTCGTTTGCCTTGTTTAATGGGCTTAATACCTCTTACTTCATTGGGTCTTACTGATGGAAAATTTACATTCATCAAGAGGTGCGAAGGCCATTCAAGATTGAGCAATGTGCGGATTGTTTTTTCACCATGGGCAAGCGCAACATCAAAATTAGGCTCAAAATAATCAGCATGGTCTTGTGATAGTGCGATTGAATGAATGCCAAGCAACGCACCTTCCATTGCACCTGCAACAGTGCCAGAATAGGTGACATCTTCACCAAGGTTACTACCTAAATTTACGCCAGAAAGAACCAAATCAGGTTTTTTATCTTTCAAAACCACTTGGGTTGCCATCAATACACTGTCCGTGGGTGTGCCAGAAACCGAAAACTTACGCTCATCATGTTTTTTGATGCGAAGTGGTGTGTGAATGGTAAGTGAGTGGGCGGTTCCACTTTGTTCAGTGTCAGGCGCTACAATCCATACATCATCAGAAAGCTTGGCGGCAATCTCGGCCAGCACTTGCATGCCCGGTGCATTGATTCCATCGTCATTGGTAAGAAGAATACGCATTAACCAATCACCTTTTTTCCACCCATATAAGGCTGCAATACAGTAGGTATATGGATAGAGCCATCTTCATTCTGATAGTTTTCCATTACAGCGATGAGTGTTCTGCCTACTGCAAGACCAGAGCCATTTAATGTGTGGAGAAGTTCATTCTTACGCTCATCCGCTTTATAGCGTGCCTTCATGCGGCGAGCCTGAAAATCACCACAGTTAGAGATGCTTGAGATTTCACGATATTTGGTTTGACCCGGTAACCAGACTTCTAAATCATAGGTTTTGCGAGCAGAAAAGCCCATATCTCCAGCACAAAGTAGCATGGTTCTATAGGGTAACTCTAGGCGTTGCAGAATTTCTTCAGCACATTCTGTCATGCGTCGATGTTCCTTTTCAGATTCATCTGGCGTGGTGATGCACACCATCTCAACTTTCCAGAATTGGTGCTGACGAATCATACCGCGTGTATCACGCCCAGCAGAGCCAGCCTCAGAGCGAAAACAAGGTGTGCAAGATACAAAGCGCTTTGGTAACTCTTCAAGTGGCGTGATGGCATCGCGTACCATATTTGTTAGTGGCACTTCAGCGGTAGGAATTAACCAATAATCATTGGTGGTTGAAAACGCATCGTCTGCAAATTTTGGCAATTGACCCGCACCATGCATAGCATCGCTGCGCACAAGCAGCGGCACAGACATTTCTGTAAAGTTAAACTCACGTGTATGAACATCGAGCATGAATTGTGCAATAGCACGCTCTAAATGGGCAAGGTCACCTTTTAAAATGGTAAAACGAGAGCCAGAAATTTTAGCCGCAGTTTCGCTATCCATTAAACCAAGATTTTCGCCTAGCTCATAATGTGGTTTAGGTAAAAAATTGAACTCTTTTGGCTCACCCCAGCGGCGAATTTCTTGATTGTCATCTTCATCAACACCTTCTGGCACATCACCATCTGGTATGTTAGGAAGTGTAAGCAATAAATTATCTACCACTTGCGCGCTTGGATCAGATTCTTCCATCTGTTCTTTTTCTTTAAGGGCTTTTAATTGCTCTTTAACTTTCTTGGATTTTTCTATCCATTTATCAGCATTTTCGCCTTTAGATTTTAGCTCGCCAATTTTTTTAGCTGCTTCGTTCGATTGTTGCTGTAGCTCCTGCAGGGATGCCATATCTGAGCGGCTTTCTTGATCGTGCTGAAGAATTTCATCTGAAATAGGTGCCAACCCACGTTTAACCATGGCTTCGTCAAATGCTTGTGGGTTTTTACGGATAGCTTTAATATCATGCATTGTCTGCTTCCTTTTCTTCCTTTAGTGAATTACGCTTCTTTTCAATTAGCTTTGCTAATAGCACGCTGCATTCGTATAGCATCAACATGGGAATCGCAAGACCAATTTGACTTATAATATCGGGCGGCGTAAATGCAGCGGCAAAGATGAAAATAATAACGATGGCAAAACGCCGCTTTTTAGAGAGCCACTGCGATGAAATAATACCCACTTTCACAAGTAGTAACAATAGAACAGGTAACTGAAATGCCAAACCAAATGCAAAAATAAGCTGAATCACTAAATCAAGATATTCACTGACCCTTGCTTCTAACTGAATGGCTAGCTCTGCATTGCCAGCTCCTATGCTTTCAAAACTTAAGAAAAACTTCCAAGCTAGCGGGAATATTTGA
>CAYGTX010000087.1:4243-6946 GCA_964352935.1 uncultured Rickettsiales bacterium
ATATTTGATAGTAAACTAACGCACCGCCAGCTACAAAAAGCATAGGTGTGGCGATTAGAAATGGTAATAGAACATATTTCTCGTTTTTATAGAGCCCTGGTGCAAGAAAGCGATAAAATTGCCAAGCAAAAATAGGGAATGAGATAAATAACGCGCTATAAAATGCAACTTTCATATAGGTGAAAAAAGCCTCTGCAAGGCCAGTGTAAATCAGCCTGCGCTCTTGACCCGCCAATATATCGGCAAGGGGAGCCACTAAGAAATTATAAATTTGCTCTGAAAAATAATAGCAACCCACAAAAGCAATCAATAAAAAAGCAAATGAAAGCAATACTCGGTTGCGAAGCTCGATGAGATGCTCATGCATGGGTGCTAATTTTTCATCATGGTGTGCTTTTTCATTCATAGAAAATCTCTATAGCATAGAAAGCGCTTGCGGGAAAGGGGCGTGTATGACTAAGATAAGAGATATTAATTATAAATGGAAATAATATGCGTACATCATTTTTCATATCCGTTGCAATTATCATGAGTGTTTTCTCGGCACAACAAGTGCTGGCGCAGCAATCAAGCGAATCTCTAGCAGTCACTAATGAACCAGAGGCAGCGAAAGCACCAACAAATGTAACTGCTGAAGCTGTGTACTATACTTGTAAGGATTATTTTGAGCATAAGTTTAATAGTGCTGCGCGTGAAAATGTAGGTAGAAAATCTAGTTGTGTGAGTTACTTCTTCGGGGCTGGAAGCATGGTATTGTTATTAAATAACAAAGGGTTTGAAACTGGCGCGTGTCCGACTGAGACGATAAGTACAGATGAATTAATTCGTATGTTTAATAGTTGGATGGAAAAACACCCTGAGCAAAAAACAGAAATAGCAACATCCGTGCTCTATGATGCTATCAAATATAATTATCCATGTAGTGGTATTGTGCCATTAGGGTCAGAATAATTTTATTTCAACGAAAATTGTGCAATTTTATTTCAGTAATTCTATTATTTAATACAAAAAAGCACCGACGTTAACGCCGGTGCTTTTTCTTTAAGCCTTACTAATTAAAACTAGCTAGCTTTCTTAATTTTGCCAGAAGCAACTTCTTCACGAATTTCTTTAGCAGCTTCTACCATTGAAACAAGTGCAGGATCTACTTCTTTCCATCCGCGCGTTTTAAGTCCACAGTCAGGATTCACCCAAACTTGCTCAGGAGAAAGAACTTCAAGTGCTTTGTGAAGCAACTTTGTCATTTCTTCTTTGTTTGGAACGCGTGGGCTATGAATATCATAAACACCAGGGCCAATTTCATTTGGATATTTAAAGTTCACAAATGCTTCTAAAAGTTCCATTGCTGAACGTGAGGTTTCAATTGAGATAACGTCAGCATCCATATCAGCCACAGCTTCAATGATGTCATTAAATTCAGAGTAGCACATATGTGTATGAATCTGTGTTTCATCTCTTACACCAGAAGCGGTGATACGGAATGAATCAACAGCCCACTGCAAGTAATCTTTCCATGCAGATTTACGAAGTGGTAAACCTTCACGAAGAGCAGCTTCGTCAATTTGAATGATTTTGATATTCGCTTTTTCAAGGTCAATCACTTCATCACGAATTGCTAGCGCAATTTGCTTACACGTAGCAGAGCGAGGTTGATCGTCACGTACGAAGCTCCACTGAAGGATGGTAACAGGTCCTGTTAACATACCTTTCATGAATTTCTCTGTTTGTGATTGAGCATATTCAGCCCAGTCAACGGTCATCGCTTTAGGGCGAGAAACATCTCCAAAAATAATTGGTGGTTTCACACAACGTGAACCATAGCTTTGCACCCAACCAAACTGGCTGAATACGAAACCATTTAATTGCTCACCAAAATATTCTACCATGTCATTACGCTCAAACTCACCATGAACAAGCACGTCAATACCTGCTTTTTCTTGGTAACGAATGCATTCTGTGGTTTCAGCTTTCAAAAACTCATCATACTGCGCTTGGTTTAATTCACCGTTTTTAAACTTAGCACGTGCTTGACGCACTTCCGGAGTTTGCGGGAATGAACCAATCGTTGTGGTAGGAAGCAATGGAAGTTTCAATACTTTCTGTGCTTTACGACGAGCAGCATAGTCTGATTGACGGTTAAGCATGGTTGCAGAAATGTCTTTTACACGTGCTTTAACGGCTTTATCGTGAATACGCTCAGAAGTTTGACGTGCTGCTTGTGCTGTTTTATTTTCAGCAAGAATTTCAGCAACAGAACCTTCACCATCATTAATCGCTTTTTTAATGGTGCTAATTTCTTTCACTTTCTGGCGAGCAAATGCTAGCCATTGCTTGATTTCGCCATCAATTTTTTCTTCTTGGTCTAAATCAACGGGAGTGTGAAGAAGTGAACAGCTAGGAGCCACGATAACGCGATCTTCACCAAGCTTTTCAACAGCTTTCTTAACTGTTTTGATTGAGTTAGCTAAGTTGTTCTTCCAAACATTACGACCATCAACAACACCAAGTGACAATTTTAGAGTTGCAGGAGCAGACGCTAATGCTTTGTCTAATTGTTGTGGTGCACGAACTAAGTCTAAATGTAATGTTGAGATTGGTAAGTTTAATGCTGTCTCAAGATTTTCAGCAACATCATCAAAATAGGTAGCAACAACAATCTCTAAGTTTGAAGCAGCAGCTAATTTCTCAAATGCTTTTTTATAT
>CAYGTX010000088.1:0-6943 GCA_964352935.1 uncultured Rickettsiales bacterium
CAGTTTATCATCTTTTTACAAAATCACTAGATGGTGATGAAGAGTACATTAATAAGACATCGATTTTTATAGAATAATTATATATGCTTTATTTTGAGCAATAAGGTAGCGAGTGCAATGGGCAAAAGAAGTCTAGTAATAAGTATAAAACCTGAATACGCCTTTAAAATAATTGGTGGTATAAAAACAATTGAGCTGCGTAAAAAATTCCCTACCGATAACATTAAAGGTGGAATGGCAATTATTTATGCATCGAGTCCAACTCAAGAAATAATTGGCTACGCTACCATCCAAGAAGTACAAAAACTACCCGTAGCCACCATATGGGACGAATTCAACAAACAATCATGTGTTACAAAAAAATTCTTTAATGCCTACTTTAAAGGCAACACTGAAGGGTTTGCAATCTCTCTAAGCCAACCGGTAAAATTAGAAAAGCCTATAAGTATAAAAGACCTTGAAAAAAAATGTAGTTTCTCTCCACCACAATCATATTTATATGCATCCGATCAAATATTAAAGGCCATCGGGGTATGAGTAGAGCAAAGCTATTAATAGATACTAATATCCTTATAGGCCTTGAAGATAACAGGGAAATCGATTCCACCTTTTCTTCACTGCAACAGAAGTGTCAGTCCAATAGTATCCAAATATTTGTACATGAAGCCTCCTACAAAGATATTGATAGGGATAAAGACAACCCACGCAAAAAAATAATAATCTCTAAAATTGCGAAATTTTCATCTTTAGATGGCATACCGTTACCTGCTCACGAGGAACTTGAAGCAACTTATGGAGAAATAAAGAAGCCAAACGATTCTGTCGATGTTGCTTTGCTTTATGCATTGCATGGTGTCGGAGCTGTAGATTTCTTAGTTACACAGGACCGAGGCATCCACAAACGCGCGGCTCGAACGGGTATCGCTGATCGCGTGTTTACCGTTGAAGATGCTCTGGTTTGGTTACGAAACAAATATGACAGAACCCCCGTATCTCTACCTTTTATAGAAGCTAAGCAATGCCATCAAATAAACCGTAATGATGATATATTTAACTCGTTACAAAGTGATTATAATGGATTCGACGAATGGTTTAATGAAAGTTGTATAAAACAGCATAGGCATTGCTGGACAATAAATTTTAATAATGAAATAGCTGGAATAGCTATACGAAAAGACGAATCATATAGAGAACTGATAGCTGCAGTGCCTATTTCAAACGAGCATTTCCATAGTAGACCAGTAAAAATATTAAAAATCTGTACTTTTAAGGTTAAGGAAAAATACCGTGGTGAAAAATTTGGTGAACAACTATTAAAACAAATACTCTGGTGGGCGCATAAAAACAACTATGACCTCGTATACCTCACTGTTTATCCAAAACACAAAAGCCTTGTTGATTTGCTTATTCAATATGGGTTTGAAAATATTGGACGCGCAGAAGGCGAGCTTTATTTAGCAAAATCCTTTGACGAGGGGAAATTAAGAACTACTGCATCACAAACTGCACTCGAATATCACCGTCAATACTACCCTAATTTCCTCAGCGATGAAGCCGTACAGAAATTTCTTGTCCCTATTCATGCCGATTATTACAACACTCTATTCCCAGAAAATATTAATAAAATTCAAGCAGGATTCTTTGACGCTAATGATGGAGGCTATGGCAATAGGATACCGGGCAATACAATTCGCAAAGTTTATGTATGTCATGCTCAAGTAAATAAAATCAAGTTGGGAGATATTTTATTATTTTTCCACCTAAAAGATAACAATTCACATGACTCACAGTGTCTTATAACTATTGGCATAGTCGATGGCTTCGATGTTGTTAGTCAGAATGCAGATTTATTCCGGCTAACTGCAAAACGCTCAGTTTTTAATCAGCGACAGTTAGAAAGCTTTACAGGCAGTGAAAAAAAGAAAGTAAAAGTTATCAATTTTCTACTGGCGGGTCATATAAACCCGGCTATTACCTATGAAAAGATGGAAGATATTGGAATCAAAGGCCCTTATCAATCTATACGTAAAATAAAACATGTTCACTATATCAAATTAGAGCCAGAGTTAAAACTTCATGTCTAGAAACTATAACATTACTATAATTGCAGGCTTATCAGCCGTAGGCAAAACCTATGTAATAAACAGGCTACTAAAGCAATCTGATAGATTTAAACACTTTTCCGCGGGCAGTTTAATAAAGAAGCGTTTAGATAATACAGGGCATGATAAATTGCGTGAATTAGATAAGAATAATATATTGGCAAATCAATATTTATTAGTTGAACAATTTAATGAAGAACTAAAGGGTGTCGATAAAAATATTAAAGTTTTATTTGACGCTCACATGATCATCGATAGTGAACAAGGCATCATAGAAGTTCCGTATGAAGTCTTTGAGAAAATCAATCCATCAGAATTTATATTTCTTTATGATGAGCCCTTTAAGATCATTGAGCGACGTACAAATGACAACTCCAGGAAACGGCCCATTCGCTCCCCTGAAGAAATTAAGTCTCAGCAAAAACGTTCAATCCACTTAGCAAAAGAGTATGCCGCTAGAATGTCAATTCCTTTTAAAGAGGTTTTAGTTAAAGAGCCTTTAGATTTAAAGGTGCTCAAATAGATTATAGTTTTGCCCACCATAAACCTATAATAGCATTAAATTTATTTTGAAATAGACTTTGCCACTGAACACCTTTATCCGCTACAAAACCATTCTTTTCTTTACGACATTATGCTTCCAACAGCGAATTAACAAGGCGCTTTATATACCCCGCATCCTCTTGAAACAGGACGTTTTTTGCCGCCAAGTCTTCCTGAGAATTAGCACCGTGAATGTTGCGCACCTTGTGATAAGGCGTAACAGAAACGATGAACGAATTGAGAATAACGTTTTTGTCACCAAGCTGCTTCTCTACATTCTTGATTGTTTTATAAAACTCAATTTTGGGATCATTAGGATCAAGGTTGAAAATACCTTTTGGGTCAACAAACGATACATATTGTTTATCACCGTCTAATAGCCAGAGCACAAAATCAGGGTAGAAATTTCCAGCTTCGAAGAAGCCTACGCCGCGCCCCTTACTCATGTTTCTGAGTAGGTAGATTTCTTTGCTCACGAAGAATGACTGATTTTGCTGGTAGAATTCCCTCAAATCTTCGACAAATGTCTTTTCACCCTTATTTAGCGCAACAGGCTTGATTTGAATATCACCGCCCTCTGCGTAAAGTAATGGCTGATACAAATGGCGATCAAAAATTAACGCTCTGCCTTGGCCAAATGATAAATCTGCTGTAGGCAGCTCGCCACTTTCAATCTTTTCCTTAATCGCTTTGAGCTGATTAATAATCTGCTGCTGAGATTTATCAATCAGCACCTTATATTCAGAGACAAAACTTGGATCGGAAGGGTCGAGATCGCGATACTCACGATGAGGAGCCTCCCACTCATCTTTGCAGGCTTTATAATAACGGTCGCAGTATTTCTGGATCAAGTTTGAGGCAATATTCTGCCAGATATGTACTTTTTCGAACCCATCAAATTTGAGCTGCTCTTTGGGAATGAGTATTTCGTACCACGATTTATCCGATAGGATAGATTTTAGACGCACCTTTTCGATGTTAAGGTTGAACCATGCTCGCTCGTTCTTGAAGGTTTGCAGATCAAAATAGATAGAATCCATATCAAGAAATTCGATATGTTCTAGGGTCAGCCACCCAACATTCTTTTCAGCCTGAGCCTGTTCTACCCGAATATCCTTGGCAATTTGCGCTTGAATGCGTGGGTAATAGTCCAAAGTCACTATGTTGCGCTTTAAGTCATCACGCATTTTAAGCGCAGGCTTCTCACCGTTACGTTTGTAGTCCAGCCCATCTTTCAAGCGCACAGTTTTTAGCTTCTGCTTTCCAAGGTTAGGGATAACGGGGATGATGATTTCTTCGATGTTATCTTCCGTTGGCACGCCTTCCTCTTCAAGGTACGCTTTAAACTGCTCCATATAATCAGCGCGAATACCAAAGATGTTCAGGGTTTCTAACTGAGTCAGGTATTGGTTATAGGAAATACCTTGCTCACGCAGAGCACTATGCCGCTTGAGCGTGTTTTCGTGTCCTTTTAATCGAACGCCACGCCCGAAAAGCTGAATGATTTGTGAACCCTCGCTGCGACCAACATTCATCAGCCCCATGGTGCTTACGCGCCAGCTGCTCCAACCCTCTGTGAATTTCTTCGAACCAATCAAGATATTGATGGTTGAGTGCTCTTTGTTAATTGAGTGAAACAATGAGTCTGTAAAGTTTTTCTCAGTTACCGTCAGCAACTCCTGTTTACCACATAATTTGCAGAGTGTTCCTGCATCACCCACGTTAATAACGCCGAATGGGTCATTATCCCCAAGACTTAAAGCGATCTCCCCATCGGTGCCTTTCAACTCCTCAACATGCAGCGAGGCATTGCTGGCTGCGTTGAATACATCCTTCATAATGCCATCATACACCTGAGAGGCGGTTTGCATGTGATCACCCAAATACGGGAACACATTAGCAAAAATATCCTGACCTTTGGCACCTAGCAGGCCGGTATCGCCACTGATTGCTTTTTGAATACGCTGCAACACCGCCTGCTTGTTGGCAGATGATGTAAAACGAGCAAGGAACAAAAGAATATCAATCGTGTCGGAGATATCCTTGGCGCTGGTAGACTTGGTTACACTGCCGCCAACAAAAATCCATAGAGGATTCTCGATGTTAAACTGCTTCACCTTGGAGCGCGGGTCTTTGAATAAGACTTTTTGCTGGTAAAAAGTAAGCAGACATGCTGTCAGATATAGCTCGCGCACGGCTTCATCGCTGTCATCAGCCAAGTTTAGAATGCGGTAATCCTTACCGTATCCATCGCTGTAGAAATAGCGGTAGGAGTAATCGAACAAAATGGATTTAGCATATTCCTGCGTCAGTGAAGCATTACCAGAGGCGGCTTGCCCCAGTGTGGCCGAATATTCAAACGTAAAGCCTTTTTCAGCCAATTTGCGTCGACGGCTACTCCAAACTAATCCGCTTGAACCACGGTGCCCTTCATCCACCAGCACCAGATTGTTTCCTTCAAAGGCATCGAGTGCCACGGTTTTATCGCCATCGGCTTCGGTTAATTTGGTGATTTCTATGATCTCCACCGCTTTACCCGTAAATAGGCTGGCTCCTTGCTTAGAGAACACATCGGCCTGAATGCCTGATTTCTCAAACTCTTCCTTGTGTTGCTTGGAAAGTCCTTCATTGGGCGTCACCAGCAGAATGCGGTTTAGCTCACGCGAGCGACCAGACTTGGTCAGGTGATGCAGATATTGCTTGATGTTCATATGCATGATGAGTGTCTTGCCTGATCCCGTTGCACTCCAGAACGCCACTTTGCGAAGGTCATCCTCTGTGAACAAGTCCACACGGTCGCCTGCTGCCAAAGGCGCATTGAATTCATTGGTGAAGTTATTTAGTGCCTTCACAAACGCCTCGCGGTCATTCATATAGCGGTCAAGATAGATTTCCGTGAAGAGCAGCGCCAGATACTGAAAATACTTCCAGCGCAGCGGTTCAGGACGCTTACCTTGAATGGCCAGCGTGTGCGAGACGATGTTCTGGTCATAGGCCAGCAATGTGTCTCTATTCATCTCTGCGCCGTCCAGCGGCAGCGCTTGCACCACGGCATAATGAAATTTGCTAATACGGTCTTCTGTCAGCCCTTCATTTTCCATCTTGTTGACGTAGATGGAAAGCTCTTCAAAATTCTCTGCACCGAACAGGCTCAGCAAATATTTGTCGAGTACGAGGCGTTTTGCAAACGGAAGTGTGGGTTTTTTCTTTGCCATAATTCATCCCCCCTAAACGTCTTGCACATCAAACATCAAGCGCTTGAATTCCGCTTCAATCAGCCGCACTTTCCAGTGATCATCGGCCAGTTTCATGTTTTCGATGTTGTTATCGCCATTCACATAAATAGCATCAAATTCAAAATCCTTGGAGGAGTAACGCTTGCCAAACCATGCATCCAGCTTGTCATTGGTTACATCAGTGGTATTGCGCCAGATGATGAGGCAATTCTCGCCCAAAGCATTTTTGCCTGTGACGGTTACAATGCCATTTTTGTCACGATCCACGGTGCGGATGGTCAGGCCAAGCAGGTAATTAAAGGTTTCGACCAGATCGACATTCACCAGCTGCGTATCATCATTGCGGGTGATGCGTAGCGTATAGGCAAACGGATCAGCAAAATCATCAATGTTGAGTAGCGACTGCGAGCCACGGCTTTCCACATCCATCATATAGCCGAGCATATATTGCTCGTTCAGCGTGGGGTTGCTGGCCAGCAGTGCCGCCTGCGTTTCCGATTTTTCAAGGCCAAGATTATCCAGCGCATCTTCATATTGCTCGAGCGCCATATATTTAACGATTTGCGAAATGCCTTCACGGGAAACGGGCTTGCCGTCTTTCCAGTCTTTGGAGTAGGCTGCTTTCAAAATGCGCGGATGGGTAACGGAGGCAAAATATTCCCCCATTTCCACCAGCGCATATTTGCGCTTACCGCCATCTTCACGGTTGAGATTGATAACCGCATGGCCAGTGGTGCCTGAACCTGCGAAGTAGTCTAAAGCAATTACTTTATCTTTAATTCCGCAGATTTTTAGACTATCCGCAACAGCATATACCGACTTAGGAAATGAGAAAGTGTGAGTTTTACCAAACAAACCTGTAAGTAAGTTTGTTCCATGTGATCCAGCTGCATATTTTGGCTGATCCCACCAAGTGCTGGGTAATGCCCCATCATTGTTCAAATAATTTCGCCTAAAAACTTGATAACCGATTTCTTTTGAGCCTTCAAATTTTAGATGGCTTGGGTTTTCCTTCGCTCTATCATTACCCCACTTCCAGACTTTTTTGTTGCCATTGTCGGT
>CAYGTX010000089.1:0-6852 GCA_964352935.1 uncultured Rickettsiales bacterium
TTAGTATTTTTTGACAGTTTATAAAAAAGCAAGTAACTTCGCGCCCAACATTAAATTTAAACACGCAAGCTAAAAAGATGAAACACATTAACTCGCTAAATCTAGCCAAGTTACTTATGGAAAAACCAAGCATTACGCCAGATGATTGTGGCGCACTTGATTGTTTGCAAGAGGCATTGGAATCTCTTGGTTTTAAATGTGAACGAAAGATTTTTAGCGAAGAAGGCACCGCCGATGTGGATAACCTCTATGCACGCCTTGGTTCAGAGGCACCTAACATCTGCTTTGCAGGTCACACAGATGTTGTGCCTCCAGGAAACCTTAAAGATTGGACATCACCACCGTTTGAGCCAGAAGTGCGTGATGGCATGCTTTACGGACGCGGTGCAGTAGACATGAAAGCTTCTATTGCCTGTTTTGTGGGCGCTGTATCCGACTATTTGCAAGTCAATGGTAGGCCAAAAGGCTCTATCAGCTTTTTAATTACAGGTGATGAAGAAGATGTGGCCATCAATGGCACACGCAAAATGCTAACCTATCTTGAGGAAAAAGGCGAAAAACTGGATGCATGCATCGTGGGTGAACCTACCAACCCGAATGAACTCGGCGACATGATTAAAATTGGCCGCCGCGGTTCTGTCAACTTTGTTCTGACTGTGCATGGAGTGCAAGGGCATGTGGCCTACCCACAGCTTGCATTTAATCCCATTCCGCATGCCGTGAACGTGCTTAGCGAAATTAGTGCTCACAACCTTGATGATGGCACAGAGTTTTTTGACCCATCTAACTTAGAAATCACCAGTATTGATGTAGGCAATAAAGCTGATAATGTCATCCCTGCATCCGTGCGCATTATGTTTAACATTCGCTTTAACGATAAGCACCAATCTAAAACATTGATAAAATGGATTGAAGGCGTGTGTGACTCTATCACTGAAACCAC
Source organism: uncultured Rickettsiales bacterium (assembly GCA_964352935.1). Taxonomy (GTDB): domain Bacteria; phylum Pseudomonadota; class Alphaproteobacteria; order Rickettsiales; family CAYGPX01; genus CAYGPX01. Next base: position 944 of record CAYGTX010000089.1, read on the forward strand.
CGCTGCAAAATATGAACTCAAACACCGTGTATCAGGCGAGTCTTTCATCACCCAACCAGGGCCATTGAGTGATATTGTTTCAGAAGCAGTGAAAGAAGTTACCGATAAAACCCCAGAACTCAGCACTACAGGCGGCACATCAGACGCCCGCTTCATCAAAGATTATTGCCCTGTAGTAGAGTGCGGCCTTATCAATCAAACCGCCCATAAAGTGAACGAATGCGCCAAAGTGGCAGATATTGAGAACCTGACAAAAATTTACAGCAAAGTACTGGAAAAGTTTTTTGCTCAGAAGTAAGTAAAACTCTCTGCAATTAGATATTATTGAAGCTTAAACTAACGCCAACAATTTTGTTTGTGTAGGACGTTCTGCCACACGTACAGCAGACCATTCTAAACCTGATATTCTACCAGCAACACGGCGACTCATGGCATAGGCCGAAACCTCCTTTAATAATCCACTAATCCCTTGTTGTTCAACCAATCTTACAAAGACTTCCGCGCTACGCGTAGAGAAAAAGAATACTCCTTTAATCTTCCCACTTTTGATAAGCTCAATTGAGACCTTAGACAACGCGTCATTTTCTCTTGTATCATATAAAACCACACGACTAACTACTATGTGATGTTGTTCTAGGCTGGATGCAATATCATAACTCACAACATCGCCACTTGCGTATACAAGATTTGTTTTAGTGCCTTTATCTTCAAAGGTAACTTTTAGTGTTGCACATAAGCCGTTTACATCTTCTCCACCGCACGTCACATGCTTAAAACCTAGCTTCTTTGCTTTATTGGCAGTAGCTATACCTACTGTAAATAGGGGTATATCAAACTGGCTTTTATCAGCATCCTTAATTACTTCAAGTGCATTGGCACTTGTCACAATCAATGCATCAGCATCTTTCACTGCGGTATTATATCCTTTAAGCGCATCCGCTTTATGCTTAATAACAATCATCGGCTCAATATAGCTGGTGATGTTCTTGCTCGCTAGTGCTCGTGCGGTGAGCACGCTATCTTCATAGGGGCGCGTTAATAAATACATGTTATTTTTTCCACCCTGCAATCACGTCTGCACCAGCATCATCTATTAATTGATTGGCCGCATCCACTCCCATTTGCTCAGCATTTCTTGCGCGCCCTTTACGGCTGGTTGTAAACAGCAAGCTGCCATCTAAACTTGCCACCATAGTATTGAGCGTCAACACATCACCCTCAATGGTCGCAAATGCTGCCAAAGGGGTTCTGCACGAACCATCTAATTTCTTTAGAAAACTTCGCTCAGCACGAATACAAATATCTGTATCTACATGATGAAGCGATTTAAGTAGAGATAATATTTCACTATTGCCACTTTTGGCTTCAATTGCCAACGCACCCTGCCCCACCGCTGGCAACATCACCTTTGGGTTTATCATCTCAGTAATCACACGACTCATCTCAAGGCGATTAAGTCCAGCCACGGCTAGAAATGTAGCATCTACCACACCATCATCCAACTTCTTTAAGCGGGTTTGCACATTACCACGAAATGGTACGATGGAAACATCCGCCCTCATAGCCTTTACTTGTGCGGCTCTTCGCGTAGATGATGTGCCTATAACCGCACCATCTGGCAAATCACTGATGGATTTATATTTAGCAGAAACAAACCCATCTCGCGCATCTTCTCTTTGCGGTATACAAGCAATCTCAAGCCCATCAGGCAAGGTTGCAGGCATATCCTTTAGCGAGTGCACAGCAATATCTACACTACCATCTAGCAGGGCATCCTCTAGCTCTTTGGTAAACAGCCCTTTGCCACCAATTTCTGATAGATTCTGATTTTGTATAGCATCACCTTGCGTATCAAACGTAACCAACTCAACGCGAAGCCCCTCATGCAACTGCATCAATTGGTCAGCCACTTGCTGGCTTTGCACCATTGCTAATTTACTTTTTCTTGTTGCTAAACGCATTGGGCGCTCTAGTGCCATTTTTTTCCCTTTAATCAAAAAGTCTTATAATTTTTCTCAGTATTGAATAATATGTCTTAAAAATCCACGATAGGTTTAACTAATATTTTATTTCTTTTTTATCATCATAAGGCTTATTTAAATTGCCCATTTTATTAGTGTAAAAATAACTATTTTTTATTCCCATTTTGGGACACTCTAAAGTATTGTTTTATATAGATATTACCAACTTCGCAACCGCAGCAATAATATAGAATCTATTGCTTTTTACATTTTTTTATGTTACAATTATAGAATACAAATCTCGAAGGAGGAATGGGATTATGATAGACTATAAAAACTTTAATTTAAAAGAACTTGGTGGCCTGGTAATTCTGGGTCTAGTAATGCTACTAGTAGTATTCTTGGTTCACACAATTTTACCTACAGTGGTAGGGTTGATTCCAGGAATGCCTACATTTGGCTTAACTGAAGTTCTTCTATTTTTAATTCTGGTACGACTGACCATTGTTAAATAGATAAAACTTTATAATAACTTCTAAAAAAGAGCCCCGGCAGAGCAATCTACCGGGGTTTCTTTTTATACGATTATATCAAGCTTAAACGGTTGCAATATCAGGCGCATCACCACGCTTCATACCCACCACGTGATAGCCAGAATCAACATGCAGGTTTTCACCTGTTGTTCCTCTTCCAAGATCACTTAATAAGAAAACACCCGCTCCACCCACATCTTCAATGGTAGTATTGCGCTTCAATGGAGCGTTTAATTCGTTCCATTTCAAAATATAACGGAAATCACCAATACCAGAAGCGGCTAATGTTTTAATTGGGCCAGCAGAAATAGCATTCACACGAATTTTATCGCAACCAAAGTCCATCGCCAAATATTTAACACTTGCTTCAAGCGCTGCTTTAGCTACACCCATTACATTATAATGAGGCATTACTTTCTCAGCACCATAATAAGTGAGTGTCAGCAAACTTCCGCCATCTGTCATTAATGGCGCTGCACGCTTACATACTGCCGTAAACGAGTAGCATGAAATGTCCATACTTCTTAGGAAGTTTTCACGGCTAGTATCGGCATAACGGCCTTTAAGCTCGTCTTTGTCAGAAAATGCTATTGCATGCACTACAAAATCAAGCTTACCCCATTTTTCTTCTAATGTGGCAAACACATTATCCACACTATCCATATCCGTAACATCACATGGAATAACGATTTCAGACCCGACAGATTCAGCCAATGGCTTAATACGTTTTTCTAATGCTTCGCCTTGATAGGTAAATGCAAGCTCAGCACCTTGGGCATGCACTGCTTGCGCAATCCCCCAAGCGATGGATTTATTGTTAGCAACACCCATGATAAGCCCGCGCTTACCTTTCATGATGTTACCCTCTACTACTAAATGCTCATTGGTCATTAATTAATGTGCCCCCTACAAAATTACCAATATATTTGTGAAACTAGCTTTGGATTTCCCATGAACCGTCTGGTTGACGGCATGCTGTGCCATAAGCTTGTTCAGATTTTCCACCTACTGTAATTGTTTGACTATATTCACGGCAATATTGACCGCTACCAGTCTGGTATGTTTCAGTTGGTGTAATTGTTCCGTAATTTCCACTATCTGGATTCCTCCAAGTGTTTGTGGTTCCAGATGGCGCATTTTCTAGTGTTTGTTGAGATGTTTGGCGATAATAAGCTAAATCTGCTCTATCAAGTGATGCTCCCAATTCTTTTCCTAAGTAAGCACCTAATAAGGTTCCAGCAGCAATTGCAGCTATATTACCCTTACCTTTTCCCACATTAGAACCAGCCCAAGCACCGGCAACAGCGCCACCTAAGCCACCAATATGTTCTTTTTTAATTCCACCAGTTTGCCCACCCTGACCTTGTGGCACGCATGACATCAACATTAAACCCGTAAGTGAAGCAGCAACTATTTTCTTTAAATTCATTTCAAAAACCTTTAAAAAAGTGGTTGGACATTATGCTTTCCATCACAGCCTTTGTATAGCAAAAAAGTTTTTGCTTTCCAAGTAAAATGCAAAAAGCACTTAAAGTATTAAGTTAGAGCACCAATGGATATAAAAAAACAATCATTAATGAAGGCAGCTACTTACGCCTCTATTTTTACCGCATTAAGCATTATCATCGTAAAATTAATCGCTTGGATTGCAACTGACTCGCTAAGTTTGATGGCGTCATTAGTTGATTCTACGCTCGATGTAGCAGCCTCAGCCGTCAATTTGGTTGCGGTTCGCTACGCACTCAAACCCGCAGATGAAGATCATCGCTTTGGTCACGGCAAGGCAGAAGACATTGCGGCCTTTGCACAAAGCGCCTTTATAGCAGGCTCTGCACTCTTTATTGCCGTTGAAGCCATTAGCCGACTCATCACTCCTCGCACAATTGAGCATTCAACACTCGGTATTAGCGCAATGGCTTTTTCTATTGTGATGACATTAATACTCATCACTTTCCAAAAATATGTTGTGAATAAAACCAATTCACGCGTGATTCAAGCGGATGCTATTCATTATCAAACTGATTTATTGGTAAATGGCGTAGTCATTGTATCATTACTACTATCGTCTTACTATAACCTTTACATCATTGACCCACTCTTTGGTATTGCCATCGCTGCTTATATTTTAAAAAGTGCTTGGGGAGTTGGGCGTCAATCTTTTGATAATTTAATGGATAAAGAACTTCCTGATGAATTGCGCGAGCAAATTATGACAGCAGCCATTGGCTGCAAGGAAGTGAAAGGTGTACACGACTTAAGAAGTAGATATAGCGGCCTGCAAGCACATATACAAATCCATGTTGAACTTGATGCCACGCTTTCTCTAAAGCACGCGCACGATGTTGCTGAAAATGTAGAGCAAGAAATTGTAAAAATTCTGCCAGATGCAGAAGTGCTAGTTCACTTAGACCCAGCAACATCAAAAAGCATCGATGTGAATAAAAACCACCTTGTAAGCCTGCCAAATTAAAATGTTTTATTTTAGTGATAATTTTCTGATGAGTGTATTGCATCTAAAAGAACACCCTCTTATGATGTCATTAAATAGCCAGAAAGGACAATAGAGTGAACGCATTGGTCGATTTAAAAGATTCCAATTCATCTACAAAAAGCAATGCATGGGCTTGGGTGTTCTTCCTTTTTGGAACATTCTTTACCTTGTCACTTATTTCATTTAATGAAAACGACCCTTCACTCAATCTTGCTACTGGCACAAGCGTCAAAAATATTTTTAGCTACCCGGGCGCCTATATTGCCGACCCTATTTTACAATTCCTTGGCTATGCTGCCTCTTTGCCAGTGCTTGCATTGTTTGTTTGGGCTATGCGCTCTTATTTTAAAGGCAAACCTTCCAAGCTTTGGGCACGCAGCCTTGCACTCATTGTGGGCACCGTTGCTTTATGTGGCTTATTCTCTCTCATTCAAACCACTGAAGATTGGCCATTTTACGTCAGATATGGTGGGCTATTTGGCGACATACTGCTCTCTAGCTATGTCCCGCAAACCATGGACAGTGGATGGTTTTCCTTTTTTATGATGAGCGTAATGTTTATTGCGCTATTTCCCGCACTAGCGATTACCAAAAATGAGCTTATTCAAGCCGCTTTCACCTTAAAGCTTTCAGCAGAATATATGCTTTATGCTGTCAAATGGAGTTATGCTTATACCTCTTTCCACGCACAACGAATTCCTTGGCGCAAAAAAACGGATGGCGATGAAGACGAAAATGCGCTTGATGCCTCCAATAGCGATAAACACTCATTGGTAAGTGCCATTTCTAAACCAAAGAAAAAGCAGCGCGTTGAAGCACCTGCGCCAAAAATCAAGAAATCACCCAAAGTGCTTCAACCTTCACTCAGGCTCGATTCAACTGAATATGACTTTCCATCACTCGATCTTTTAGGCGATGTAAAAG
>CAYGTX010000090.1:0-6841 GCA_964352935.1 uncultured Rickettsiales bacterium
CGCTACGCGGGCAGATTTACAGTCTGCTGCCTTTAACCACTCGGCCACCCCACCACATTGAAATACTGAAATACACTGTAAATTCAGTAATAAATATTCTCAAACACAAGGTGAGTTATTACCTTGCTATAAATAGAGGAGGCATCTTTTAATTGATTCATATCATGATGTCAATCTTTGTTGAAAAGATAATGAACAAAATTTTGAGTGTAAACAGTGTCACCAATCTAGAAATGTAAAATATATGTGACAAAGCTAAATCATTGCTTGATTTTAAAATAAAAAACCTATATTCAATTCCTGCACTTTGATTGCCACATTTTTATTGGCATGATTAACGCTTCGCAAACTGAGAGTGATTACTCTTAAGTGTGAATTAGTCTTAACGGTAAATCATCCGGTTTATCTTTTTCTAATACGCACATCGCGGGTGTAGCTCAATGGTAGAGCCCCAGCCTTCCAAGCTGGTCGTGAGGGTTCGATTCCCTTCACCCGCTCCATTATTTAGCGAGAAGTGTTGAGTTGAAGTTAGTTGGTGGCTCGGCATGGCGCTGTAGCTGTATAAAATTGGTGCGATAGAGAGAATATAAAAAAAGCGGTTGAATAATATAAAAGTTTGATATATAGTCCGCCCCCTCTCAAAAAAGGCAGAGATAGAAAATATGAATACGCAAAGAATACAATTAAAGCTAAAAGCGTTTGATCACAGAATTTTGGATCAATCGACAAAAGAAATCGTTTCTACAGTAAAGCGTACTGGGGCTGAAATTAAAGGTCCTATTCCTTTGCCACGTAGAAGAGAATGTTTTACGGTTAACCGTTCTCCACACGTTGATAAAAAATCGCGTGAGCAGTTTGAGGTGAGAACGCATAAGCGTATGATGATTATTGATCCTACACCACAGACAGTTGATGCTTTGATGAAGCTTGATCTTGCTGCTGGTGTTGAAGTGGAAATTAAGCTTGAGGAGGCGGCGTAACATGAGAACCGGTGCTATCGCAAAAAAGCTAGGCATGAGCCGCTATTACAGTGTTAATGGCGATCACATCCCTGTAACATTGTTGCAGATGGATGGTTGTAAAGTTATTGCGCAGAAAACAGAAGAGAAGGATGGCTATAATGCTGTTCAGCTTGGTTTTGGTGCGGTTAAAGTAAAAAATGTAAATAAGCCACAGCGTGGTCATTTTGCAAAGGCAAAAGTTGAGCCACTTCACAAGCTTGCTGAGTTCCGTGTGGATGCGGATGGTTTAGTTGCTGTGGGTGCTGAGCTTTCTGTAGAGCATTTTGTTGCTGGTCAGTTTGTTGATGTGGTTGGTACTTCTAAGGGTAACGGATTTTCTGGTGCTATGAAGCGTCATAACTTCGCTGGTCTTGAGGCGTCGCATGGTGTGTCTATATCGCACCGTTCGCATGGTTCTACTGGTCAGTGTCAAGATCCAGGTAAGGTATTTAAGGGCAAGAAAATGGCGGGTCAGTATGGTGATGCGCGTATTACAATGCAAAACCTTGAAGTGATTGATCGTGATGAAGAAAATGGCGTGCTAATTGTTGCTGGAAATGTTCCGGGTGCAAGAGGTGGTTATGTGTTTGTGTCAGATGCAGTGAAGCGTGCGCTTCCTTCTTCGGCTCCTTATCCTGCAGCTATTAAAGGTGCTGCTAAAAAAGAAGCTAAGGCTGAAGCTGTTGAAGCAGAACAAGCTGCTGGCGAAAACAACGAATAAGTTGAGATAAAGTGATGAAAGCCAAGGTTGTAACATTAGAAAATAAAGCTTCAGGTGAAGTATCTTTGAATGAAGGTATTTTTGGTTTGCCTGAGCGTAAGGACATTCTTCACCGTGTGGTGAACTGGCAGCTTGCAAAGCGTCGTGCTGGTACTCACCTTGTAAAAGGTCGTAGTGATGTTGGTGGTTCAAATAAGAAGCCATTTAAGCAAAAAGGTACTGGTAATGCACGTCGTGGTACGATGTATGCTACGCAGCACCGTGGTGGTGGTGTTGTGATGGGTCCTAAGGTTCGTTCACACGCGATCGATCTACCTAAGAAAGTGCGTGCGCTAGGTTTAAAAGTTGCTCTTTCTGCCAAACAAGCTGCGGGTCAGTTGTTTGTGATTAAAGATGCTGATTTAAAGTCCCCTAAGACTGCAGATCTTGCGAAGCAATTTGCTGCACTTGGTTTCTCTTCTGCGTTGATTGTAGATGGTGCTGAGGTGAATGTGAACTTTAAGAAGGCTGTTTCTAACTTGAAGCATGTTGATGTGTTGCCTGCTCAAGGTGCAAATGTATATGATATTCTGCGTCACGAGAAGCTTGTATTGACAGAAGCGGCTATCCAAAAACTTGAGGAGCGTCTGGCATGAGTGAAGATAAGAAAACAACAGCCAAAGCATCTGTAAAAGAAGCTAAGGTGGAAAATAAAGAAGCTAAAAAAGCTCCTGCAATAAAAGCAGCTCCTAAAAAAGCTGCAAGCAAAGCTGCTGTTGCTCCGGCTCTTTATGATGTAATTCAAGGTCCAGTGATTACTGAAAAATCACAAATGGCTTCTGAGTTTAATAAAGTAGTATTTAAAATTGCGCCTAAAGCAACGAAAGTTCAAGTGAAAGCTGCAGTTTCAGGTATTTTTGGTGTCGAAGTGTTGAAAGTGAATGTGATTAATATTCGCGGTAAAGAGAAGCGCTTCAAAGGAATTAAAGGTCGTCGTAACGATACAAGAAAAGCAGTTGTGACTTTGAAAGAAGGTCAGAACATTGATATTGCTTCGGCGAGTATTAAATAGTTTAGGGATTTGAATCATGGCTTTAAAGACGTTTAATCCAACCACTCCTTCTCAGCGTCAGCTAGTTTTAGTTGATCGTTCTGAGTTATGGAAAGGTGCGCCAGTTAAGAAATTAACTGAAGGTAAGTCGAAAAAAGGTGGTCGTAACAGTAGCGGTCATATTACCTCGCGTCATATTGGTGGTGGTCATAAGCAACGTTATCGTTTGATTGATTTCAAGCGTCGTACAGAAGGTGAAGCAACTATCGAGCGTTTGGAGTATGATCCAAATCGTACAGCTTTCCTTGCATTGATACGCTATAAAAAAACTGATGCCTTGGCATATATCATTGCACCGCAACGTGTGTCTATTGGTGATGTTATTGAGTCTGGTGCTGGTGCGGATATTAAGCCAGGTAATGCGTTACCACTACATGCAATTCCAGTTGGTACCATTGTACATAATGTGGAAATGAAGGCTGGTAAAGGTGCGCAAATTGCGCGAGCAGCTGGTGCATATGTACAAGTTGTTGGTAAAGATGCTGGTTATGTATTGTTGCGCTTGCGTTCAGGTGAGGTGCGTTTGGTACGTGCTGAATGTTATGCAACAATTGGTGCGGTGTCAAACCCTGATCACCAAAATAGAAATGATGGTAAGGCGGGTCGTACACGTTGGAAAGGTCGTCGTCCACATGTTCGTGGTGTTGCGATGAACCCAATCGATCACCCGCATGGTGGTGGTGAGGGTCGTACTTCTGGTGGTCGTCACCCTGTGTCTCCATGGGGACAGTCGGCTAAAGGTAAGCGTACTCGTAGTAATAAATCGACTGATAAACTAATTGTTCGTCGTCGTTACAAGAAATAGTAAAACTTTAAGGAAGTAAGTTTATGGCTCGTTCAGTATGGAAAGGCCCTTTTGTAGATAGTTATGTGCTTAAAAAAGCAGAAGCAACACACGAAAGTGGTCAGTTACATAAAGTGATTAATATTTGGTCACGCCGTTCTACGATTCTTCCACAGTTTGTTGGATTGACATTCGGTGTATATAATGGCCGTAAATTTATACCAGTAGCTGTATCTGAAGATATGGTTGGCCGTAAGTTTGGTGAGTTTTCTCCTACACGTACCTATACAGGTCACGGTTCGGATAAGAAAACGAAATAGTTAGTACGATTTAGAGGATAGAAGCATGGGTAAACGTGCAGCAGTAAGAAGTTTAGCTGGAAATGAAGCGAGTGCAAAAATTATGCAGTTGCGTACCAGCCCTCAGAAGTTGGGTGTAGTAGCTGAAACAATTCGTGGTTTGAAAGTAGAGCAGGCGTTAGTTCAGCTTCAGTTTTCAAAGAAGCGTATTGCACAGCAAGTTAAGGTTGCCCTTACTTCTGCGATAGCAAATGCAGAAAATAATCATAACTTAGATATTGATAGTTTGATTGTATCTGAAGTTCGTGTTGGAAAATCGAGTGTAATGAAGGGTTGGCATGCGGGTGCTCGTGGACGTGGTGCTCGTATTTTGAAGCCGTTCTCGAATTTTGAAATCATTGTGCGTGAAAGCGAATAGGAGTTAGTACAAGTGGGTCAGAAAGTATTACCGATTGGACTTAGAGTTGGCATTAACCGTACGTGGGACTCTCGCTGGTATGCGGAAGGCGATACGTATGCTCGTTGTCTTCATGAAGATTTAAAAATTCGTACATTTATTAAGAAGCAGCTAAAAAGCGCTGGTATTAGTAAAGTAATTGTTGAGCGTCCAGCAGGTAAGCCGCGTGTTGCAGTTCATACATCACGTCCTGGTGTGTTGATTGGTAAGAAGGGTGCGGATATTGAGAATGTGCGTAAGAAGCTTGTTAAACTTACAGGCTCTAATGATGTTCAGATTAATATTGTTGAAGTGCGTAAGCCTGAATTGGATTCTACATTGATTGCAGAATCGGTTGCTCAGCAGCTAGAAAAACGTATTTCTTTCCGTCGTGCCATGAAACGTGCAGTTCAATCTGCCTTGCGTTTAGGTGCTGAGGGGATACGTATTAATGTTTCTGGTCGTCTTGGTGGTGCTGAAATTGCACGTATGGAGTGGTATCGTGAAGGTCGCGTTCCATTGCATACACTTCGTGCCGATATTGATTATGGTACAGCAGAAGCAAATACCACTTATGGTGTAATTGGTGTTAAAGTTTGGGTGTATAAAGGTGATATTTTTGCAAATGATCCTTTGGCTCAAGAAAAAAAAGTGGCAACTGCCAGTAACTAACACAGGGTTAGATAGAGGATAATTTCGATGTTAGCTCCAAAAAGAACAAAATTCCGTAAGGCTCATAAAGGTCGTATCCACGGTAATGCAAAAGGTGGTACAGATTTATTGTTTGGTTCTTATGGTTTGAAGGCTGTTCAGCCTGAGCGTATTACAGCTCGCCAAATAGAGGCGGCTCGTCGTGCTGCTACTCGTGCTATGAAACGTGCTGGTCGTATGTGGATACGTATTTTTCCAGATGTACCTGTATCATCAAAGCCAGCTGAAGTACGTATGGGTAAAGGTAAGGGTACGCCAGAATTTTGGGTAGCTAAAGTGAAGCCAGGTCGTATCATGTTTGAGCTTGATGGTATTTCGGAAGAGTTAGCGCGTGAAGCGTTTGAATTAGCTGCGGCAAAATTACCAATCCGTACACGCTTCGTTAAGCGTATTGGCGAGTAGGAGTAAGAAAATGAAAATAACAGACCTTCGTGGCAAAAGTGCGGATCAACTTTTAGATCTATTGGGTGAGCTAAAGCGTGAGTTACTAAACTTGCGTTTTCAAAAAGTGACTGGTGAGCTAGAAAAAACTAGCCGCATCCGTGAGGTGCGTCGTACAGTAGCGCAAGTTAAAACGCTATTAAACGAAACCGCTTCAAATCAGGAGAAGAAACATGCCTAAGCGCGTATTGCAGGGTGTTGTCGTAAGTACAAAAGCTGATAAAACAGCAACCGTTTTAGTGGAGCGTCGTGTGACACATCCACGTTATGGTAAAATTGTTAAAGTTAGTAAAAAATATGCTGCACATGATGAGCAAAACAAGTGTACAGCTGGTGAAAAAGTATATATCCGTGAATGTAAACCATTTTCAAAAACAAAAACTTGGGAAGTAGTATACGACACAGCAGCATAATTGTTGTAACGTGTAGCGGACTAGTTAATAAGAGGTAAGATACCATGATTCAAATGCAATCCAAATTGAGTGTAGCCGATAATTCCGGTGCTCAGATAGTACAGTGCATTAAGGTGTTAGGCGGATCGAAGCGTAAAGTAGCTTCTGTTGGTGATATTATCGTGGTATCAGTAAAGAAAGCTATTCCACGTGGTAAAGTTAAGAAGGGTGATGTACATCGTGCGGTTATCGTACGTACAGCAAAAGAAATTCACCGTGCTGATGGTAGTGCTATACGCTTTGACCGCAATGCTGCTGTTTTAATTAACAAGCAAGGTGAGCCAATCGGAACACGTATCTTTGGCCCAGTAACTCGTGAGTTACGTGCTAAGAAATTTATGAAAATTGTATCGCTTGCGCCGGAGGTGCTATAATCATGGTAAAGTTAAGAATTAAAAAAGACGATCAAGTGATCGTGCTTACTGGTAAAGATAAGGGAAAAAAGGGCAAAGTTATTAAAGTCCTTCCTGAAGATTTTAAAGTAAAAGTTGAAGGCATTAATCTTGTAAAGCGTCACACACGTGCTAGTCAGTTAAGTGCTGGTGGTATTATTGAGAAAGAAGCGTTTTTACATGTATCAAATGTTGCGTTAATTGATCCGAAAGAAGGTGTAGCAACTCGTGTTGGTTACAAGAACCTTAAAAACGGTAAAAAAGTACGTGTCGCTAAGAAGTCTGGCGAAGAGATAAGCGAATAATTAGGGCAAAGCAATGAAAGCAAATTATCAGTCATTATACGAGAATGAAATTCGTTCAGCTCTTAAAGAAGAGTTTGGCTATGACAATCCAATGAAATTTCCTAAGTTAGACAAAATTGTGCTAAATATGGGTATTGGTGAAGCAGCAGCAGATTCTAAAGCAGTCAATGCAGCTGTTGCAGATATGACAAAAATTGCTGGTCAAAAGC
>CAYGTX010000091.1:0-6825 GCA_964352935.1 uncultured Rickettsiales bacterium
GGACAATTAGTCCGAGCCAGCCTTGAGCCCGCAAAGCGGTGCTTCAATGCGAGTTTAGGAAAACGAGCAGGAAGCAAAAAAGAAATAGTCAGCGTAGCTGTTAGGCTTATTGCGAGGATAGAAATCCGAGCAGGAGCAAAAAGAAATAGATGGTCAGTATTAGCTGTTAGGCTCATTGAAAAGTTTAACAAAGCTTTTCAGGAGTAAATATAAAGGAAATAACCATGCAGTGGCAAGATGAAGCCATTATTCTATCGGCACGAAAATTTGGGGAAGGGAGTGCTATTGTCACGCTGCTTGCCTCTGAGCATGGTGTGTGTAGTGGTATGGTGCGATCTGTTTCAGGGAAGAAAAATCGTGCAATCTATCAGGTGGGAAATAAGGTGGATGTAACGTGGCGCGGTAGGCTTGCTGAGCAGTTGGGAGGTTTCTCGGCTGAGGTTGTTAAGGCTTATAGTTCATTAGTGTTACAAAATAACATTCAGCTTATGGCGTTATGTTCTGCCTGTTATTTGGTAGAGAAATGCTTGCCAGAGCGCGAGCCACATCCGCATATGTATCAACTTTTATTGCAGCTACTGCATGCCATCGCGCATGATGAAAATTGGCTGCCATTTTATGTGCAATTTGAATTAGAGCTGCTGCAAGAGCTTGGTTTTGGTTTGGATTTATCAGAATGTGCAGCAACGGGTGAGTTGGAGGAGTTGGTCTATGTGTCACCAAAGTCTGGTAGAGCGGTGAGCAAAGCGGCTGGCGAGCCTTATCGCACTAAAATGCTGGCATTGCCTCCATTTTTATTAGAAAATGAAGAAAATGACGCAATAACTATGTTGGAAATTAAGAATGGTCTTGCATTAACAGGCTACTTCCTGAATAAATATGTCTATATGCCTCATGGTTGGGAATTGCCCGATGTGAGAGCGCGGCTTGCAACAGCCATTGAAGAAAAATAAGCGAATTTAAAGAGAATATCCCACGTGAGTGAAAAACAAAATACGCCTCCGACAAGTATCACACCCATTGCCTTTGGTGACGCATTGGGCGAGCGCTATTTAGCCTATGCATTATCGACTATTACCTCACGCTCGTTACCAGATGTGCGCGATGGATTGAAGCCCGTGCATCGTCGATTGCTCTACGCAATGATGTTGTTGAAGCTTGATCCAAAATCAGGATTTAAGAAATGTGCCCGCGTGGTGGGTGATGTGATTGGTAAATACCACCCGCATGGTGATACGGCCGTGTATGATGCGATGGTGCGTTTGGCGCAAAGCTTTGCGGTGCGCTATCCGCTGGTGGAAGGTCAGGGTAACTTTGGTTCAATTGATGGGGATAATGCAGCTGCCATGCGTTATACCGAAGCCAGATTGACCGAAGTAGCTGAGGCGCTTTTAAAAGATTTAGACCAAGATACAGTTGATTTTCAACCGAACTATGATGGTTCAGAGCAAGAGCCAACCTTATTACCTGCGGCATTTCCTAACTTACTTGCCAATGGCTCTGAAGGGATTGCAGTGGGGATGGCAACCAGCATACCGCCTCATAATGCAGGTGAGTTATGCGATGCGATGACCTATCTGATTAAGCACCCAAATGCTTCAAACGAAAAATTAGCTGATTTTGTGCAAGGGCCAGATTTCCCAACCGGTGGAACATTGGTTGAAACGCGTCAGAATATTTTGTCAGCGTATGAAACGGGTAAAGGTTCTTTCCGTTTGCGCTCTAAGTGGGAAACCGAAGATTTAGGACGCGGGCAATATCAGATTGTTATCACCGAGATACCATATCAGGTACAAAAATCCCGCTTGATTGAAAAAATTGCAGACTTATTCAAGGCTAAAAGATTGTCGCTATTGGGTGATATTCGTGATGAGTCCGCCGAAGATATTCGCATCGTGCTTGAGCCAAAGACACGTGCCGTGGAAGCGGAAATGCTGATGGAGTCGTTGTTCCGCCTCACTGAACTTGAAGTGCGTGTGCAATTAAACATGAACGTGCTCGATAAACATCATGTGCCGCGTGTGATGAGCTTGCGCGATGTGTTGCAGGCATTTTTAGATCATCGCCAAGTGGTGTTGGTGCGTCGTTCTAACTATCGGTTGGATAAGATAGATCGTCGTTTAGAAGTGTTAGATGGCTTGTTGATTGCTTATCTAAACTTGGATGAAGTGATTCGTATGATCCGCGAAGAAGATGATGCTAAAGCCATTATGATGAAAAAGTGGAACCTGAGCGATATGCAGGTGGAAGCCATTTTGAATATGCGCCTTCGTTCACTTAGAAAACTTGAAGAAATCGAAATTCGTACCGAGCATGATAAATTAAGTGCTGAAAAAGCAGGCTTGCAAGAGTTGCTCGCAGATGAATCACTGCAATGGAAAGCTATTTTAGATGAAATTAAAGAAACCAAAAAGCGTTTTGGGCAAGCTACCGAGTTAGGTGCGCGCCGTACCGATTTTGGCGATGCGCCAGCACCGGGCAAGGTGATTTCAATCGAGGCCTTTGTTGAAAAAGAGCCAATTACCATTCTTTGTTCGCAAAAAGGCTGGATTCGTGCACTTAAAGGGCATAGCGCTGATGTGGAAGCAGCAAAATATAAAGAGGGTGATTCGGGCAAGTTTGTGGTCTATGCGCAAACAACCGATAAGCTGCTTATTTTAACCACTGATGGTAAGTTCTTTACGCTTGGCTGTGATAAATTGCCCGGTGGTAAAGGGCATGGAGAGCCACTTAACTTAATGGTGGATGTGGAAGAAAACGCAGAGCCGCTTGCTGTGTTTGTGCATCAACCTGAGCGTAGGTTGTTGCTGGCTTCGGATAAAGGTAAAGGATTCCTAGTCGCAGAAGAAGATGTGCTCGCGCAAACCAAGAGTGGTAAACAAGTATTAAACTTACCAAAAGGTGCAAAAGCATTGTTGTGTAAGCCAGCAGAAGGCGACCATGTAGCGATTATTGGCAAAAATCGCAAATTGCTGGTGTTTAAAAAAGATGAGCTTCCAACCATGAAGCGGGGGCAAGGTGTGATATTGCAAAAATATCAAGCCGGTGGCTCGGTTGCAGACATTAAATGTTTTGCGATGGAAGAAGGGTTGAGCTGGAAGCTAGGTGTCAATACACGCACGGAAACCGACCTAACCGCATGGCTAGGAAAGCGCGCTTCAGCAGGAAGACTACCGCCAGTTGGGTTCCCGCGTAATAATAGCTTTGGTGATTAGTTGCTGAATGCTATTGGTGGTAAAAAACATTAAAATCTTAATGGTTGTTATTTCGTGCTTGCACACTCTATGCAACTAGCGGTAAACTTAACCAGTAAGATTGAGTCCATGTAGGATGATTTATAGGAACAAGTATGTCCGATGATGTAACAGAGCAAATTAATAATGCCTTTAAACAGGCAGTATCATTTCACCAAGCTGGGCAGTTAGAGCAAGCTGCATCTATCTATCGCCAGCTATTGAGGATTAATCCAAATCAGGCCGATATATTACATCTTCTGGGGCTTATCTCCTATCAAATGGGTGTGTATGAAGAATCAATCGCGTTAATTGGAAAGGCGGTAGAGCTTCAGCCTAATATCTCAGCTTTTCATAATCATTTAGGCTCAGCTTTGTTTGCGCTTGGTAAGCGAGATGCTGCCATGAAGCAATTTAAACGAGCGATTGAGTGTCCCAACCCGACTGCAGATGCCTATCATAATTTAGGTGTAGCACTTTATGATACTGGTGAATTGAATGCATCTATCGAGGCATATGAAAAAGGGCTGAAACATTATCCTGAAGAAGGGTTGCTGTTAAATGAAGTGCTCAAGAACATGGCAGACGCCTGTAGCTGGGGCGGTCAATATCAGCAATATCGCGCGAAGCTATTAGATAAAGCCAAGCAAGAGCTGGTGTCGGGTAAAATTTCATCGCTCAGCCCTTATCACTCACTTTGTTTGGAAGATGACGCAACATTACAGAAATCAGTTGCTACAGCGCATGCTAAGAAAATAGAAAATCATGTTAAAACCGCCAGAGCGCAGCTGAACTTTAATTTCCAAAAAGGGCATAAGCCTTCAGGTTCGCATCATGCATTGCGCATTGGTTATGTTTCGGCCGATTTTCGCGATCACCCAACCGCGCATTTAATGGGAAATATGCTTGAACTGCATGATGATAAGCAGGTGGAAGTGTTTGTCTATGCATTGGGTGAGCCAGATGAAAGCGAGTATCGTCTGCGTATCAAGGATTCAGCGCATAAATTTGTAGAGGTTCAAAACATGCCGTTGCATCAAGTGGCGCAACAAATTTATAATGATAAGATAGATATTCTCATTGATGTGATGGGATATATTAGTGGTGCTCAACCTGAGATATTTGCACTGAAACCCGCACCAATTAATGTGAGCTTTTTGGCATATCCTGGCACCATGGGTGCGACATTTATGGATTATCTCGTTACTGATAAAGTAGCGTTGCCCGATGCAAAGCAGATTTCGGAAAAGCCAATATTCATGCCAGATAGCTATTTTGTAAGTGATAAAACTATTCAGCCGCATAAAGCCAAAAGCAGAAATGCCTATGGTTTGCCAGAAACAGGGCAGGTGCTGGCATGTTTTAATAAGCCCAGTAAAATTACTGCTGAAATGTTTGATGTTTGGTGTGAATTATTACAAGCGCTGCCAGAAGCAGTGCTGTGGCTTTACGCGCCAAATGAAGATACGCAGGCGCATTTACTGACGGAGGCGAAAGCTAGAAATGTTGATACTAAGCGGCTGGTATTTGCTAAGAAACTGGATAAAAAAGCGCATTTAGCACGCTATAAGCATGTGGATTTATTTTTAGATTGTGCACCTGTAACAGCGCATACCACTGCTATTGATGCACTCTTTATGGGTGTGCCACTCATCACCATTTACGGTAATAGTATTATCTCCAGAGCCTCTACGAGCATTTTGCATGCGTTAGGTTTGGAGGAGTTGGTGTGTGATGATTTAGAGCAATATAAACAAAAATCCCTCGCACTGCTAAAGGATGAAACCGCCTTGGTTGCACTTCAATCTAAAGTAAGGCAAGCATTCACAAATCATAGTTTCTTTGATACTGAATTATATGTAAAACAGTTTGAAGAGGGGCTTCATCAGGCTTTTGCGCATTGGCTGGATGGTAAAAAACCAAGCCCCATTACGCTTTAATACCGCGCTCACTCTTTTGTTTGTAATTCTGGTTGCCAGATATAGGCATATTCTGTTAGATTCCCCCTCCATGGTCATTCTATTTAGGGATGCTTTCTGATATGTGATGATATTTTTAAGCAAATTTTTTGCAAAGATAACATTCAAGTTAGTGAGCCATGCTTAATTAAAACGACTATGCTAACCATAGAAATTGAACCCGAATATGGATGCTTATGAAAACATCTATCATTGAACAGTTAGAGCAGAAACGTAAAGAAGCGCGTGAAGGCGGTGGTAAAAAACGCATCGACGCGCAGCATGAAAAAGGCAAGCTAACCGCACGCGAGCGGTTGGAAGTGCTGCTTGATCCTGATTCCTTTGAAGAGTATGGGATGTTCGTAGAACATCGCTGCCATGACTTTGAAATGCATAAAAACAAAACACCAGGCGATGGCGTGGTGACGGGGCATGGAACCATTAATGGTCGCCTTGTATTTGTGTATTCGCAAGATTTCACGGTGCTTGGTGGTTCGCTGAGTGAAACCAACGCAGAGAAAATCTGCCGCGTGATGGATATGGCGATGAAAGCGGGTGCGCCTATTATTGGTCTGAATGATTCAGGTGGTGCGCGTATTCAAGAAGGGGTGAACTCGCTTGGTGGTTATGGTGAAATTTTCCAACGTAACGTGATTGCATCGGGTGTGATTCCACAAATCTCTGTGATTATGGGGCCTTGTGCGGGTGGTGCGGTGTATTCTCCTGCGTTGACTGACTTTATTTTTATGGTGAAAAACTCATCTTATATGTTTGTGACAGGCCCAGAAGTGGTGAAAACTGTTACGCATGAAGATGTAACGCGTGAAACATTGGGTGGTGCTGAAACACATACCACCAAAACAGGTGTAGCTGATTTAGCGTTTGATAATGATATTGAAGCATTGCTACAAGTTCGTCGTTTGGTAAATTACTTGCCGCTTTCAAACCGTGAAGCATTGCCAACCCGTGTATCGAACGACCATGCTGACCGCGTGGATTTGTCGCTCAATACATTGGTACCTGAAAATCCTAACAAACCATATGATGCGCATGAGCTTGTAAAACGTGTGGTGGATGAGGGTGATTTTTTTGAAATTCAGCCTAACTATGCACGCAATATCATTACGGGTTTTGGTCGTATGGAAGGCAGTCCAGTAGGGATTGTTGCGAACCAGCCAATGCATCTTGCGGGATGTTTGGATATTGACGCCTCTCGCAAAGCAGCGCGCTTTATCCGTTTTTGTGATGCGTTTAGTATTCCGATTGTGACCTTTGTCGATGTGCCGGGCTTCTTGCCAGGTGTCAGCCAAGAGCATAGCGGCATCATCAAGCATGGTGCAAAATTACTCTATGCTTACGCGGAAGCAACCGTGCCAAAAATTACGGTGATTACACGTAAGGCCTATGGTGGTGCTTACATCGTGATGAATTCTAAGCACTTAAAAGGTGACATCAACTATGCATGGGCAAATGCCGAAATTGCTGTGATGGGACCTAAAGGTGCTGCGAATATTCTTTTCCGTGAGCATGCGGGAAATGATGAAAAGATGCAGGAATTGACTGATGAATATATCGAAAAATTTGCTTCTCCTTTTGCAGCAGCAGCACGTGGATTTATCGACGAAGTGATTCGT
>CAYGTX010000092.1:0-6823 GCA_964352935.1 uncultured Rickettsiales bacterium
TTTTTATCCCTAAGCTCCATCTAAAAGGCAGAAAGTTCTGGCGCGAAATTCATTCTGTTTTTGGTGCATGGGCAGGTTTGTGGATTTTAGCGATTATCCTCACAGGTTTGCCATGGTCGGTATTGTGGGGTGATTTATATTCAAAAACTGGGCATGCCATAGGTGAAGGCTTTCCCAAAGCTATTTTTAGTGAGCGCCCTCATTCAACCAGCGATGTTACTGCGCCCGAAGTATCGATGAATAAGCTGATGGAAACACTTAGCGGGCTGAACATGCAGCATGATTATAAAATTGATTATCCGTGGTTTCCAAATGGTGTATACGCCGTTATGCCAACACGACATGGGGGGGCTAGCCAAGATGTTACTTATGTTTTTCTAGATAAGCGCAGTGGTGAAGTCATAAAAGACTTGCGGTGGGATGATTTAGGGTTGTTTGGAAAGGCTTCCTCGCTGGGAGTTCAATTTCATGAAGGACGTTTATTTGGTTCGTTAAACCAATATATCAACCTTTTTGCGGTTATCACACTGATTGGACTATCTATTACAGGGCCCATTATGTGGTGGAGGCGTAAACCAAAAGGAGAGCTTGGTGCGCCAATAACAAAAAGTAAGAAGCCGCTTACACCATTTTTTATAGGGCTTATAGCTTTGCTAGCCCTCTTTTTACCATTGTTTGGCTTATCTATTATAGCTATTTGGCTGGGAGAAAAATGCCTATGTTGGGTTGATAGAAAAATCATCCGCTGAAGCCCGCCCGCAGCGGCTTTTTTAGACTAGGTGTGATAAACGATAAAATAACAAAAAATGGTGTTGGAATTTCTAATTTGAACTACTTGCCATCAAGTATTTCTCTATTAAAATAGAAAATGTAGGAAAAATTTAATGAATAACAGGGAGGAAGTCATATAAGTTAGTTCATAACGCCTCAGCAATAATTACATATCATTGTCAGCTACTTTATTTTTATTAAATAATAATACTATAATTGGAGCTAATAATAATCATTATCATTGACGAGTTAGATATAATAGTTAATAATGAGATTCGTTATTAATCATAAATGGTAAAGCATATGTATATTTGCATTTGTAACTCATTAAAAGAAAACGATTTAAGAAAAGCATGTAAGAATAATTGCATTAGTGATGGCGAGGCTGTTTTAAAAGGAGCTGGTTGTAAAGCTAACTGTGGTCAATGTCTTGATTATATTGAGAGCTTATTTCTGAAAATACCTGAACCTCAGAATGTTACTAATGGACACTTGTCTCCGGCTGTATAAGTTGATATTGTACTCAAAAAATTATTAAAGGTTAAAAAAAACATGACAAACAAAGACGTCATTTCTCATTTAAATATTATTCTTAAAAATGAACTTACAGCTATCAATCAGTACTTTCTTCATGCACGAATTTTAGAGCATCTTGGTTTTCATAAACTAGGCGAGAAAGTGTATGCTGAGTCAATTGATGAAATGAAACATGCGGATGAGTTGGTAAAGCGTATTTTGTTTTTAGAAGGCTTGCCAAATTTACAAAGCCTTGGAAAACTTATGATAGGTGAAACGCCACTGGAAATGCTAGAATGCGATTTGAAATTGGAAGAAATAGCAATTAAAGACCTTCGTAATGCGAGAGAAATTGCAGACTCTGCAAAAGACCCAGTCACGGTAAATTTAATTGAAGATATTTTAACATCTGAAGAGCAACACCAAGACTGGTTAAGGCAACAACTTTCTGTTGTTAAGAATATTGGCGCTGAGAATTACTTGCAGAGCCAAGTATAATCTATAACATCTTTTGACATTCCCTCTATAATTAGGTTCAGAATTTAGTTAGTAATGACTATGTTGTTGGGATTTAATAATGGAGTTATTTGCAGTTTATAGTTGTTTAACATAATTTTGGCACAACATTATGTTGGTTCGATTGCTATGTAAGCTTTAGCCAAATGAGTGGTAACGCGCACCTGCACTTTTATAGTCTTTTGTATTTGATGTGCACTTCTTAAGTGAGGTCAAATATATTAAAATCCAGCCCGCTATTAGTCTCTAGTTCCTAAGCCATTTTAACCAAGTCTTACGTTACATAATCATTATAAATACTTAGTGTAACTAAATCTTAATAATATCGTAAATCCTGAACTTTCCCCCAAAATACACGATAGGCAAAAATCGTATAACCAATAATACATGGTAGTACGACCATCGCGCCCACAAAAATAATCATGAGCGACTCAGGCGATGCCGCTGCACCATAAATGGTCATTTTCTCAGGAATAATGTAGGGGTAGAAACTAAATGCTAAGCCTTGAAAGCACAGAATATATGTTGCAATCGCTCCAAAGAAAGGCACAGCGCAGAATTGATCTTTTTCAAATGGCATTTTTCTTAGCACCCAATCAATCCCAATAATAAGTAGGCCTGAGATAATAGGGATGGGAGCTAGTAAGAAAATATTTGGTATTGAGAACCATTTTTCAAAAATACGCGCATTCACTAGCGGGGTGGCAATCGAAATACAGCCAATGCCAATTGCGGTAAGCCACAGGCAAACCCTTGCCCAAGAGATAGCTTTTTTCTGCAACGCTCCTTCGGTTTTCATAATAAGCCAACACGCGCCGATGAAGGTGTAGCCAGCAGCTGTAAATAAGCCAACCACCACACTAAATGCATAGGCAATGAGTGTCTGTTCAAAACCCAAAATATACATGCCAAGCATATAACCTTGCGAAATAGCAGCACCTAAAGAGCCGAGGAAAAAGGTTTTATTCCAAAGATGCTTGTGATTTGCATGCACCTTAGCGCGAAAGTCAAAAGAAACGCCACGAAGAATCAGTGCAATTAGCATAACCGCCGTTGGTAAATAAAGTGCAGTGAGTACCTTGCCATGCGCAATAGGGAAGGCGACGAGAAGTATGCCTACTCCAAGTACAAGCCATGTCTCGTTTGCATCCCAAAAAGGGCCTATTGAGGCAATCATTTTGTCTTTTTCGTCTTCGGATGCATGATGCATTAAAATGCCTACGCCTAAATCGTAGCCATCTAAAATCACATAGAGCAAAATAGAAAGCCCCATTAGGAATGCAAATGCAATGGCAAGCCAATGCCCTTCGGTTGCGAGTAAATCCATTATTTACCTCCTTCTAAAACTTGTCTGCTGCCTGCTACGCCAGGGCGTGTTCCAATTGGTGCGCGGTCAGTACGCGCATCTTTGGCTTTTCGTGCTAAATAAAACACGGTGGTAATAAAGGCAATAATAAGCAATATATAAACCACTAAATATGCAATAAGCGTGGAGGCTACCATGCCCGCGGAAACATCTGAGGCGGCATTTGCAGTAAGTAGCACACCTTGTACCAGCCACGGTTGACGGCCTATTTCGGTCGTATACCACCCTGCGATGGTTGCTAACCAGCCCGAAAAAGCCATACCTACCAATATGAAGGCTAATAGATTGCTAGGTTGCCCTTTTTGGTATATCTGGAACGCTCCAAACCAAGAGGTTAGGAGCATTAAAACCCCTACACCGATCATGATTCTGAAGGCATAGAAAACAGGTGCTACAGGCGGATGATATTCAAACTCATTCAATCCTTTTACTTCACCGTTCCAGTCATGCGTCAGAATTAAACTGGTGATGTTTGGAATCGCAATTTCAAAATGATTTGTCCTTGCCTCTTCATCGGGTATGGCAAAAAGCCTGAGTGCTGCACCTTTTTCAGTTTGCCAAATGCCTTCCATTGCGGCCACTTTCTGTGGTTGATGCTCTAGGGTATTCAGACCATGCAAATCACCCATGAAAATTTGAATGGGTATTAGTATAGCGGCGAGGTAAACACCCGTTTTCATCGCAGCAAACACACCGGGGCGACGATCATTCTTTAGCCACTGATACGCAGAAAGACCTGCCACTAAGAACGCACAAGTTAATCCCGATGCAAGCAGCATATGGGTGAGGCGATATGGTAAAGATGGATTAAAAATAATCTGTAGCCAGTCTGTTGCATGTGCCACTCCATCACGCATTTCAAACCCTACGGGTGTGTGCATCCAACTATTGAGCACCAAAATCCAGAATGCTGAGAGCGTGGTTCCTCCTGCTACAAGAATGGTAGCAATGGTATGAACGCGATTTGATACCCTTCCTGTACCAAAGAGCATGATGCCTAAAAAGGTAGCTTCAAGAAAGAAAGCAGTCATCACCTCATAGGCAAGCAGTGGGCCTGCAATATTGCCAACTGTTTCCATGAAACCCGGCCAGTTAGTACCAAATTGGAATGACATGGTAATGCCCGATACAACACCCAGCGCAAAACAAAGCGCAAAAATTTTCACAAAGAAGCGATAGGCATCCATCCATTTATTATCGTTGGTGGCGTTAAATCTTAGTTTAAAAAATAACAGCACCCACCCAAGTGCAATGGTGATGGTGGGAAAAAGAATGTGAAAAGTGATATTCGCGCCAAATTGTGCACGCGCTAATATTAATGGATCCATTGACGCTACTCCACGTTACGTTTTTTATTTCCAGGAATAATTCTTAATTTATCTTTCATTTCATAGAGCTTATAGACCTTAGAACCTAATCTGAGCAGATTAACGAGTCGGTCAGTTTCCATTTTACTCATATCTTGATACCAGCCCGTCAGCATTTCGATGAGATCATGCATTTCAAGCATTTTATCTTGTGCATAGACTTCTTTATCATTTTTAGCGTTGGTCATAATTACATCACGAAGCATAGACAGGGTAGGGTCAATCTCACGTTTTTTGCGTTCTTCAACAAGGTTACGCACAATTTCCCACACATCTTCAGGCACGGTGAAATAGTCTTTTCGGTCTTTAGGGAAATGCTTCATGCGTAAGAGTCGCCAGCTATCCAGCTCTTTCAAGCCCATGCTGACATTAGAACGAGAGAAGCTGAGAATGTCGCCAATTTCATCGGCACAGAGTGGTTTTTCAGAGATATAAAGCAACGCATAGATTTGACCAACAGTACGATTGATACCCCACCTACTACCCATTTCTCCAAAGTGAGAAACAAAGGTTTGCATTGATTCTGTTAGTTTCATAAGTCACCTTCTGTATTTTCAGTAATTACTGAAAATACAGAAGGGCGTGGTTTTGTCAATATATAACGTCTATTTCATACTTAAGTGTTAATTATTTAAAGAACAGGTATTTTATCAATTCTACTATTATTCATAAACTCAGCTGGAGCTAAGTGTTCAATGGACGAATGCGCTCTGATTTTGTTGTACAACACCTCAATATATTCAAAGATAGCTTAGGTGGCCTCTTTTTTGTAGGTGAAATCTAACATTTCGATACTGTATCACTCATGTTGGATAAGTGTTGCTGACGATAGCTATTCACAAATTGTAATCCAAAAATTAATTTTGTAATAATTGTGCAATAATTATCGACTAATATGCATGAAATATCCTGCAATAGAAATATATTATACAAGGTAATGCACATGCAAAATAACAACACTCCTCAAGTTGAGCCGTCGAGTGAACCTGCATGGGAGCGGTTAAAGCCAAAGGATAAAGTATTAGTGGTTGGAAGCTCTTGGGCTATTTCTTGGGATAGAGATGAGCGAAAAGCATATATAAAAAAGATTCGTGAATTGATCGAAGGTAAGTTGGGGCTCACAGCGGTGATTCCTGAGTCTTTAATGGATGAACCATTTAATGAAAACTATGTTCACGATGCTAAACATCGCGCGGAAATGGATATGCTTGCAACAAAGAATTCTGATATCAAAATGATATGGAACTTGCATGGTGGCTTTGGAGCGCTTGAATCAGGTAAGCCTTTTGATGAATGGCGTAAGAAGAACCCAGATGCACTAAAAACTGGAATTCCAGAAATTGGATTCAGTGACGTAACGGTTAAGATTTTACGAAAAGGGCAGGCATACTCGCAAGATGGCAAGAATCTATCCGGTACTATTTCTCCTATACATGGTCCCACCTTATTGCGCATGATGTCTGAGCCTGGAGTTGAAGCTACTCCCGAGAAGCAAGCATCGTTTGATAAATATATTCATTTCTTTAAAGAGTTGTTTCTTGAGGGTTACACTAAAGATGGGATTAAAGTTAATAATGTTCGTAATGATAGCCACTTTGATTTAGTGCCAATGAATGATGCAGCAAGAAATACCAATGGAGTTATTAAAGGTGAAGCATTGGGTGGGCATACAAACCGCGTGACGACGTCATTCGGTACTGAGTGGGAGATTGGAAAGAATCATACAGGTGAAGGTGATGACAAAGTCATCTTAACTATTGAATCGGACGATGTGCCTGAGCTCAAGATGTTTCTAGAGCATATTAGGCAAACAGCTTTATGGCCTAAAATATCTGCAATTGCAATTGGTTGCATTGTGCCACTAATGTCTCGATTTACCAAAGGTAAAGATGACTTTTATGACCCTATAACCAGACAGGAAATCATTGATGCTGTTGCTAAATATGATAAGCCTATTTTCGGTGAACTGCCTATTGGACATACACTAAATAATGCGTTCTTGCCAATGCTAACCCCTGCTCAAATAACGGTGGGAGAAGGTGGTAAAAAAGCGCAGTTAAAAGTGCATACTTTTCGATCTAAAGCTAGCATCGAGAAAGTTGCTCCTGCTTTTGATCCTAATCCTAATAGGCGCTTTGCATTTAGTAGAAAAGAATTATTAAAGAATGGTATTGGCGAAGAAATATCGCTTGTAAAAGATATCAAACTTATCCCCATAACTAGAGCGGCAAAGAACACTGATTCCATCCATAATATTGATATTGTTGGTGGTGATATTGGTGAAGAG
>CAYGTX010000093.1:0-6776 GCA_964352935.1 uncultured Rickettsiales bacterium
TAAACCACACAAAACTACTAACTTAAAACTGGACTAAGAAATGGGGGTTGACCATGTTTAACTAGCGAATAATTAATAATTATTTAACTATTTTCATTCAATATAGTTAGCATATTCATGAACGAAGTTGAGGGATCTTAAGTGCTAAAACGTTTATATGTTGATTTTGATGGAACAATGCAACCTGATCAAGCTGGGGCAGTTAACGAATTAGATTTTTTTTCCTGCCCGTTTGATGAAAAATTATTAGATCGCCTTTATAGGAACACAAATTTTGAAGGAGGCGTTACGATTGTTAGTAATGGATATGTGCCTTCTTATGTTTATCAGGCATTTTATCCGCTGCACGCGGCAATTAAGAAAAGTCTAGAAGAAGCTAATGGAAAACCTAAAGATTTGCAGGATAGTCAAAAGCGAGCAGTTAAAAAGGCATTTCTTGAAGCTCTAACCAAGTTAGAAATAGAAGAAGTAGATGAAAAAGGCAAGTCCAGGAAAGTATCTATCACACCGCTGCAAATTCAACAACTATTAACGAAGAACGGGCTTGTTAGTGCCGAAAATGAAATCGATTTGAGTAATCTAGATAGTGTTGCTGATTTAATAGATTATAACAAGCTGCTGGCTTTCTATTCATCAATGGGAAAATTCATCGATATCATGGAGAGTGGCCCTCATTATTTAATGGTAGATAAAAACATGAAAGATGGAGAGGTGGAAGGAGGCAGAAGTCCAATTGATCAGGCACCGCCTACTTTTTTTAAAGATGGGAAAGCCACACAAAGAAGTGAAGAATTCCTAACTAATTTTAATTACTTTCATAGCGAGACACCTTTTGTCATAGGTGATTTGAAAATGGACGGGTTGCTGGCTCAACATTTGTCCACGGATTCCAGACCTGTTATAGCGGTCACTGTTTATAATCCTGCAGCTCAAAAAGCAAGTGCGACAACACCTCCATGGTTTGGAACGCTCAGAATGCATCGCAGCGCAACTTCTCTTGAAAGGCATCCTATACCTTATGCTGTCTTTGAGGCGTTTTCACATCTTGGCTTTCATGAGCAATACTTTAAACTGTTAGCGCTTCAAGAGCAGCTTACAGAACAACTAAGAACGCAAAAAGGTTACATATTTCCAGATAGTTCAGGAAAAACGCCACTTGCTTGTATGGAGGTGGTCGATGGATTTGTGGCAAAAAACTATTCAAAACTCCTGAAAAGCCAATCAGCGGAAGCTATGAGTGGCTCGGTCGAGGAGGAAGACGACGGAAAAACTAAAAGTGATACAGTTGATAAGGCACCTATTTATGATCGTATTGATTTTGAAGAGCTTGCCAAGCGAAAACCCACTGATCAGATACAATATTTAGAATTTCTTCGTGGCATTGTTGAGTTTGAAAAGCAGACACTGATGGATCAAGCGCCTTCTGTAACGGAAAAGTTAGCAGTTAGTGATAAAATTACTCCTGTACTAGGGAAAATTGATCAAGCCATCAAAGCAGCAGAACTCGCGGAATCTGAAAGAGTTCAGGGGCTTATAGAAGAAGCTGAAAGGCAAATTGATACTGACCTTTTCAGCGATGAAACAAATAAGAGAATTGAAAAATACGGACAGGAGATTGAATATTTAGCAAAAAAAATTGAGAGAGAAGGATTAGATCCGGACAGTCTTCCTTGCAAGAAAAAGTTGTATTTGGAGACATTATATAAGTTAGAAAAGGATAGATTAGCATTAAAAAGCAGATTAGTGGCTGGAGGCGAATTAAGTAAAGAAGATGCTTCTGTAAAAGTAGCTTTAGATAATAAAGAAGCGATGTCTCAGTTAGAAGTAGAGATATTTCATGTAGAGAAAGAGATATATAGCTTAGAGGCTGCGTTGGCACTTTATGAGCTGCATAGTAGTTTATACAGCCAAAAATTAATAGATCTTGCCGATCGCATGTTTCTAAGTAGACAGGAAGCAAATGATTTAGAGCAAGCTAGCTTAGAAAATCTTACCCCTGCTGAAAAAGAGCTGTGGGCAAGCTTATTAGAAAGCCCTGAGAAAAAAGCTTTATCTTTTTCTAATGCATACGAATTAATGCGTTCCCACCCACGATTTGAGGGAGACACCCCAAACGAAGACTACTTGGAGGAACTAGAGGTTCAACTGCTTGAGAGAGAAATGCTTGTTGCCAAAGCCAAATTTGGGCCTCATAGCAAGCAATATTCTGATTTCCTAAAGAAAGATGTGTTTGAGGCAGGTGTACGGCCATTTAGTGCTTGCCTATACACCGATTATACAGCTGCAAAAATTGCAGCTATTGTTTATGGAAATGCGTTTGAGCCAGAAAAGTTTCAGCGTGTTTCTGGCATTATAGGTAAAAACCAAGCGCTGACTGAACTATCAAAGCAGCATCCTGATCTAGCAAAAGCAGTGTTGTATCAACTCAGAGAACAGGTGCAGCAAAGTAGCGGAGATACAGAGTTTTCTTCGAATTTAGAGCAGAATTTAAAACAGATGATAAAAGTGGCCCTTTTTGAAGAGATAATCGAGCAAGCAAAAGCTGTATGGGACTCTGAGCCAGAGGCTCCACCGTACGCTGTGGATCTGGATCGCAATGACGAATTTGACAGACTTCTTAGTCAAAAAGAGGAGGAGCTTAAACAAGGCAAGGCAATAGAAGACGAATTTGCAGAACTGCTTCACGAAATAGACAGTGCTGAACTTGTTGATTTCCCGAAACCACCTAAACTAGATAAGCCTTTATTAGAATATGCGGTCACTACTTTAGGAATAGAAGAGATATTTGATCCAACTGTACAACAAGAGCTGGTTGAAGCACATACTCTATTCGAAGCAAAGAATCTTGCAAAAGGTCATCTTTCTCATGGTAGTGGTTCCTGTGTATTGAGACCTTGGACTGAACCCTTTGAAGGGCGATTTTAAATATAAGCTTGCATTTGGCCATGTAGGTTCTGTTGAGAAATTATTTCAGCCATTGCAATGCTGCTACAAAATGAAGGAAGGCTTTAAGTTGATACCCTGATCTGCTATATTAAAACTGCTCAGTTCAAAGAACATTTTTCTTGCCAGTTTTTCCCTATTTCCTACAAAGAAAAACGGGGGTACAATTGGGGGTATTTGCTATTTTTTAGATTTTCATAATCTAGGAAAGTCAGGGTATTATTTGCTGATTGCGAATCTTGCCCGGGAGCCATTCTTCATAACCACCCACATTAGCCATCAGATGAAACGGTGTACGCAAGTCGTACTCTAGGTTTTGGCCGTTCAGCTTTAAGTTCGAAAACATGAAATTGAGTAACTGCCGTTTTTGTTCGTTTTTCGAACTCATGAATAATTCATGTGCACGTGATGCTACGGAAAGCAAAGTGGATACTGTGATTTTGAAGCTATCATCAGCGGCATGATGCGCACCAAGTTCCTGATGGATTTGATATTGCCGTTGTTTCAGCTGTAACTGTTTTGCGTCATAGGTATCCTGCGTAATACTCTTGCACAGCAGAAGATCAAGCAACCTATCCTGCTTTTCCTGTATTTCGCTGTTTTCGCGCTCAAGGCTCAGAATAGCATTTTTGTGATAACTCATTTCTGATGCGTGGCTGTGCTTCAAATGATCATTGAGTGCTTCCAGAAGTGGCTGAGGAATTCGGATAGATTCAAAAACCTGCTCTACTTGCTCCAGAATCTTCTTTTCAGGCACAAATATCTTTTTCTTTGGGTTTTTTGGATCGTGACATATCAGATAGACATATTTCCCTTTCTTGATATCAGGTGTCACTTTTCGGCCTGACACAGCACAGGTAAGCAGGCTGCGGAAGATAAAGGGGTGCTTGGTTTGTTTTACACCGCTATGCCTGCCACGTCCTTGCATGATATCCTGACAGGCATCATAAAGCGCCGTATCAATCAATGGTTCGTAGCGATGAGGGTAAAAGCAGTTATTCACCTTCATCTTGCCATAGTAAAAAGGGTTGCGAAGCATGTCATGAATCTGGCTAGGGCTTAAGAAGCCAGCTTTTTTAGTTTTGTTACGCAAGCCCCATTCCTTAGCGCGCTTCGCCATTTCATTGATAGAAAAGGCACCTGATGCATAATCTGTGAAGATGCGTACCACAATCGGAGCACGTACCGGATCGGTTTCAAGCGTAGCTTTTCCTGTTTTAGGATCGCGTGCATTCAGGTATCCGATGGGTGCTGGGCCAATCCATTCACCATTTTGCAGTTTATACTGTACGCTGCGTTTCACGTTCTCGGAAAGGCTGAGCACATAGCTTTTTGCACCCATTACGGAAAAATCCCAGCGCAGAATATCAGCAGAACTCGCTTTTTCGCCGAGTACCATACCTTCACGGTAGAAGTGCAATTCGATTAGACCTTTACGAATAAGCTCATCCAGTGTGATGGATTCCTTAAAGCCACGCTGTACACGATCAACCGCATCGGCAACAATAGCAACCATTTCACCCTGACGCGTTGCGTAACCCAGCATTTCCTGAAATTCTTTACGCTCACCGCGTGTAGATGATTCAATGATCTCATAGGTTTTGATCACATCCAGATCTTTACGCTGACAGTATTCATGCAGGCGTTGCTTCTGTGCAGATAAAGAATGCCCATCTTCCTGCTCTTTGCTGGATACGCGGGCTAGGATGATTGCTTTCACTATGCTCTAGCTCCCGCTTCGTTATGAAGTGTCGCATAAGGCTGTATCTGCTCAACTTGCTTGGCAATAGAGCGCTTAGCTTCCATCATATCGTAGCGGTTCTGCAAACGCAGGAAATAGCCCTCAGACAAGCCAAAGAATTTACACAGGCGCAGATCAGTATCAGCAGTAATGCCGCGTGTGCCGTTCACAATTGCATGGATACGATTACGAGGCACATTGATATGATCAGCCAGTTGATTCTGACTCATTCCGATTTCGTCAATAAACTCGAACTTGAGGATTTCACCCGGATGCGGGTTTTTTAGCAGTGCCATTTTCGTTACCTCTTTATCATTATTTGTTCTTTTTTCCCTTAATGGTAATCAACGATTTCAACATCGTATACTTCACCCTCTTCCCACCTGAAACATAAGCGCCATTGGTTGTTAACCCGAATGCTCATATATCCCTTGCGGTTTCCTTTTAATCCTTCCAGATTATTACTGGGAGGGCTGCGCAAGTCTTCCAGTGTAGCGGCGGCATCTAACTGACGAAGTTTCCTTAATGCTCTATCCTGTATGGAACGTGGCAGCTTCTTGCATGTTTCACCGCTCCAGATTTTCTGCGTTTCTTTACATTTAAACGTCTTAATCATTACCAATATCCTTAATATAGCATGATACGTGAACCGTATCAAGTACCGTTTTTAATTACTTTTTAAACCAAAAATTATCGCCTCAAATCATTCCTTCTTATAGTCACTCAGCCGCAAAGGCAAAAACTCATGCAGATGCTGTTCTGCAACCCTAAGCGGGTTATAACGCATATGGCTGGTAATGCTTAAGCCTGATAGCTTTTTTTTCTGCGCATACCAACTGCGCGCCGTACTATGCCGTTCCATACGGGTACGCAAGCCATCATACCCACATTCTTTAATGACTGCTAAAGCGCCAATATGCTGTAGAATCTGACTTGGTTTTATATCCGGTTCACTGGCATAAAATGCATCATAAATTTCTGCCGCAGGAAATCCACCACAAACAACCGTTGCCATATCTGGAATGATGTTTTTCCAGTAATGTAGAAGCACCTGCTGTGCCAAGGCTTCGCTATAAAGATTCCGAAAGGTGAGCGGCTTATCATAGCCTGTTTTTTCAAGTACAGCCTTAATTTTCTTGCGGTTTCCTAGCCTGACTTCCAGCCGAAGCACTTCAAATGGTTTTTTGAGTTCTTCTTTTAGAAAGCTGAACTGAAATGGTTGATTATCGTAATCCAGCGCTCGTTTCTTGCTAATCTTTTCACGATTCATATCCTTGATTTTGTCATAAAGCATGACTTCATACGCATTGCTGTGCAGCTTGAATGCGGAACCATCATTGTAATAATCTGTCTTGGAACTGGTGAGCTGCCTTGAAATAGAGCCTTTTGCCACTTCACTGATCACCATGCTACAACTGGTATAGTCAGTGAGAGGCAGGTTCTTGCTATAATGTACGGCTGACACATCCGCTTGTTTTAATGCTTTTGGTTCAATATGCACCTTCATAAAGCGCAACTTTCGTGCCAGCTCACCACAGATGTTATCAAAATCTGTATCTGTAAGCTCATCAAAATTATTACCATGAATAAGCTTAGGAAGTGATGCTTCCACCCGAAGCAAAATCTGGAATCCGTGCTTTGCGGGGCGCTTTGATAGGGTGAGTCTGGGCATGTAACCATAACGGGCAATGTCCAGTTTTAAAGGGTTGTTAAGGCAGCTAAGACCGCCACGTTTTACCGGATAGTACGGATATTCGAGTACACCCTTACTAGATGGAGTAAATGCGTCATGATCCATAATTTTAAACTCATGCAGCTTCAGGCTTAAGGCGATAGTGTCCAGCATGATCTTTTACCAATACATTTTTAACTTTACTGATTATGGCATCTTCCAATGCCTTGCTAAGTGGTTTACTAACAGGGTGAAATACATAGCCTGTGCCTTTTTGCGGATAGGTGATACGAAAACCTCCATCGCGCTTTTCGTGAATAGCGATGCTGCCAAGCATCAGGCTGTCGTCAATAATCACATGGGCAAAGGCAACAATGCCACGCTCTTGATGATTGATGGGGTGAATATGGATTTCAGTGA
>CAYGTX010000094.1:0-6762 GCA_964352935.1 uncultured Rickettsiales bacterium
GCAGTCAATTTTATCTATTTTTTAGTAGAAAATGAAGCACCAAGAATAGCCTTGAATGCTAAGGCAATAGCACCTATACTCCCTGACCTTGATTTATTAGGCTTGCCTCCTGCTCGGATTGCTATCCTCGCATTAAAGCATGGTTTCGCCAGCTGATGGCTCACGTGGTTTGCTAGCCACGTCCATAAGTTTTAATTATTTTTTTATTGTGGCATTTAATCGACAATTCCTAAAAGGTTTATCAAATGGATGATTTTATTCGCGTAACGGGTGCTAAAGAACATAATCTTAAAAATGTGAGTGTAGATGTACCTCGTAATCAGCTGGTGGTAATCACTGGGCTTTCTGGTTCGGGCAAATCATCATTAGCGTTTGACACGATTTATGCTGAAGGGCAACGCCGCTATGTGGAAAGTCTTTCTGCTTATGCGCGCCAGTTCTTGCAGCTACAAAATAAGCCAGATGTCGAATCTATCACAGGTCTTTCACCTGCGATTGCGATTGATCAGAAAACCGTATCGAAGAACCCGCGTTCTACCGTTGCGACTGTTACCGAAATTTACGACTATATGCGTTTGCTTTATGCACGTATCGGTATTCCATTTTCGCCAGCAACTGGCAAGCCTATTGAAAGCCAAACCGTATCGCAAATGAGCGATAAAGTGTTAGAACTACCAGAGAAAACCAAAATTTATCTTTTAGCGCCGTTTGTACGTGGCCGTAAGGGGGAACATACAAAAGAGCTTTTAAACCTTAAAAAGCAAGGTTTTACAAGGGTTCAAATTGATGGCGAAGTCTATGAATTAGACACATTGCCACAAATTGATAAGAACAAAAAACATGATATGGAAGTGGTGGTAGATCGCCTTGTGGTATCTGAAGAGCTTGGGAACCGCTTGCCTGATTCCATCGAAACGGCACTCAGACTATCAGATGGCTTGCTTTATGTAGATGTAGTAGGCGTGCCTGAGTGGTGTGAAACCCATAAGAAGGGCGACCGCATTATTTGTTCTGAAAAATTTGCATGCCCAGAATCTGGCTTTACGATTACAGAGATTGAGCCGCGTATCTTCTCATTCAACAGCCCTTATGGTGCGTGTCCTGAATGTGATGGACTTGGAACTGAAGTTTATTTTGACCCTGCAATGGTGGTGCCTGATGATTCATTGACGTTAATGCAAGGCACAATTAAGCCTTGGGCGGCAACGGGTTCTAAATATATGGAGCAAACATTAAAAGGACTTTCAGCTAAATATGGCTTTAAGCTTGATGTGCCTTGGCAAGAACTCGACGATGAAACCAAAAATATTTTACTCTTTGGTTCGGGTGATGACATCGTGGAAATTCGTTATGATGATGGCATGCGCGCATTCACCTCTAAAAAGCCGTATGAAGGGGTGATTCCTAGCTTGAAGCGTCGCTGGTTTGAAAGCGAAAGCTCATGGGTGAGAGAAGAGCTAGCTAAATATCAAGGGCTAACAGATTGTAGCGCGTGTAATGGTCACCGTTTAAAGAAAGAAGCATTATGCATTAAAGTGGCGGGAAAGAATATTGGTGAAGTCACCAAATTGACCATTGCAGAATCGCTAGAGTGGTTTTCTACCTTAGAAGATAAACTGAGTGAAAATCATAAGAAAATTGCAGAACGTGCATTGAAAGAACTCACACGCCGTATTGAATTTCTGAACAATGTAGGGCTTGATTATTTAACACTTAGCCGTAACTCAGGCACATTGTCGGGTGGTGAAAGTCAGCGTATTCGTCTGGCTTCGCAAATTGGCTCGGGTTTAAGTGGTGTGTTATATGTGCTCGATGAGCCATCTATTGGTTTGCACCAGTGCGATAACCGCAAATTATTGCAGACACTCAAAGGGTTGAAAGATCTTGGTAACACCGTGCTTGTGGTAGAACATGACGAAGAAACCATGATGGAAGCGGATTATCTGATTGATATTGGCCCAGGGGCAGGGGTGCATGGTGGTTATGTGATTGCTAAAGGTACGCCAGAAGAAGTGAAAAACCACCCAGACAGTATCACGGGGCAATATTTAAGCGGTAAGAAACGTATTGAAGTGCCTCAAACCAGACGTAAATGGAATGAAAAACGCTCAATTCGTATTACCAATGCGCGTGAGAATAACTTACAAGGTGTAGATGCTACATTCCCACTAGGGATATTTACCGCCGTGACCGGTGTATCGGGTGGTGGTAAGTCTAGTTTGGTGATTCATACGCTTTATAAAGAGCTTACACGCCGTTTAAATGGTACTAAAATCCATCCGGGTGCGCATGATGCACTTTATGGCTCTGAGCAGATTGATAAAATCATTGAAATTGATCAGTCGCCTATTGGACGTACTCCGCGTTCAAACCCTGCGACGTATACGGGCGCATTTGGCCCTATTCGTGATTGGTTTACGGGTTTGCCAGAATCGAAAGCACGTGGCTATAAGCCAGGGCGTTTTTCGTTTAACGTCAAAGGTGGACGTTGTGAAGCCTGCCAAGGTGATGGGCTTGTGAAGATTGAAATGCACTTCTTGCCAGATGTGTATGTAAAGTGCGATGTTTGTGAAGGTGAGCGTTATAATCGTGAAACGTTAGAGATTAAATATAAAGATAAGTCTATCTCTGATGTGTTGAACATGACGGTTGAAAATGCTCTTACATTCTTTGAGAAAATGCCATTGATTCGTGATAAGGTCGCAGCACTATATGAGGTGGGGCTTGGATATATTACGCTTGGTCAGTCTGCTACCACCCTTTCAGGTGGTGAAGCACAACGTGTGAAGCTTGCAAAAGAGCTTTCGCGTCGTTCTACAGGGCGTACATTCTACATTTTAGACGAGCCAACCACAGGATTGCACGCTGATGACATTAATAAGCTTTTAAAAGTGCTTCATAAGCTGGTTGAAACCGGCAATAGTGTGACGGTGATTGAGCATAACTTGGATGTTATCAAAACTGCTGACCATATTATTGATGTGGGCCCCGGTGGTGGTGATAAAGGTGGGCATATTGTGGCTACTGGTACACCAGAAGAAGTGATTGAGTGTAAAGAGAGCATTACTGGTGAATTCTTAAGACCATTGCTTGAGGCGGCTAAAAAAGTGGCTTAAAGCATAAGTTTAGCGAATGAATGCAAGAAAGGGAGAGAATATCATTCTCTCCCTTTCTTTTGTAATTCTGTTTAAGCTTCTTAGTGGCGAGTTTTATCTAATGATTCTAGCCAATCAATCAACTCATTATATTCATCTTCGGTAATATCTATTGGCTTACCACCTGCAATATCAACTACATTGGTAGCGCCAGCTATTTGCTTCATATGTTCTAAAATTGTGATTGCTTCATCAAAAATATCGCCAGATGGCGCACCATTCTCATTTGCTATGGGTGCTTGATCTATATAATCATCAATTGAAGCATATGTTTTAGACAGTTTCATTACCATTCTCTGTTCTCCATTCTCTAAAGAGTTTGTATCTTTGTTCCTTAACTCTATGAAATAGATTAGCAGGTAATTCTTAACAAAAAGTAAAGAACGATAAGAAAATTGACTGTTTTTTATATATGGAGGCGTAATAATAAAAATATAGTCTTACCACTTAAGAATGGTACAAAATGATTTTCGTTCAATCGCTACGCAGGCTTTCGCCATATGAGTGGTGGCGTGTGCATTCGCACTTTTAGAGTTGTTTCTATTTGATTCCCCATTTTTAATGATACGACTATAGCAAAAGAAAAAGCAGAACTAAGGGCATTTTGTGCTAAAGAGTGGGCTTGCAATTTTCAACAAACACAATGTAATTGGAATTTATTTATTTAAAGTAAGGGCTAGTAAAATTAACCAATCCATGCAGCGTTCACAGGTCTGCGCGCGCATGGGTGTTGCAATGTTGTTTTATCAGCATAACTACTGTTAGGTAAAACAGAAGGATCAATAGCAACACATGGGCTTCTCACTTCTGTGTCTTTTTCAAATATTGAGCTACACGCGCTCAGTGAAAATGATAGTAAAGCTAAAGCGAAGTAACGTTGCATATTATATTCATACCTCTTAATTATAGTAAGATGATAGTGTTTGATTTGAATGATGTCAATTACCTTTAATTACTATCAAGTTGACCTTTTGCATCAAGGTATTGCTGGTAATAATCTCTAAGCTGTTGGCTAGGTAGATCATTAATACTTCCAACGGTTTCAGGGGTGAAACCATTGCTTCGTAGCATTTGGCTAGCATGATCTTTGGTAATTTGAAGATTGCGTACTTCGTTTGGAGAAAGTTTAGTACTCGTAGCTTCGCTACCTGTCACTGAAGTTCTTTCATTTGCTGCGGTTGTAAGAAGTTCTTCATCCGCTCTCTCTGTATTTGCCGCTTGTTCCGCCTGTGTTAGCTCTTCTTTTTCTTTTCTAAGTTTTTGTGCTTCAATTTCTGCTGCTTTAGCTTCTTCTGCTGTTCTGTCTTTACCTTTAGTGGTCAAGTCGTTTCTAGCACTGGTATATGCACCTACCAAAGCAGTACCCACACCAATCAATCCTCCTCTTCGTTTTCCGCCTTGTAATTCATTAGCAGCTTTTGAACCTCTACCAAAGGCATCACTGGCACCAAGTGTAGCAATTCCTAAACCTTTACGAGATAAGGATGATCCAGCAGATCCTACTATTTTATCTCCAATTGTCATGTTTGACCTATCAGAAGGTTTATAACCAGTTATAAAGCCAGTGATTTGGTTCTTAAAGATACCGCCTAGAATACCTGCTGAATCTGTAGCACCAGCAATACCACCACGTAAATTACTTGATAGTTTAGGCAAGGCATGTCTAATAAACATAAATACGAGATATATACAAAATATCAATGGTAGTGCATCCAATGGATTGAGATAGTATATACGCTCATTCTTTACTTTCTCAAACTGCTTTAAGTCTCGTTCATCGTTTACTGTATCCAAATAAGGAGCATCTGCATATCTGGTTTCATATATTGGTTCACCAGTACTAGGGTCAACTCCAACAGCGAAATTATCAATTTTTTCGTCCGTGACATGAGGTAAGAAAACACCCATTTTGAACATTGAAGCTAAAAATGCTGGTGCTTGCCCATGAGGCACGAGTGCATTACTACCATGAATTTGTGTTCCAAAAATGGGCATCCAGCAAATTCTGTAACCTAGGTTCTTTTCCATATACATCATAATCAGCATTGAAAATAAACCGATAGCACCAAACTGTAATATCATCTCAATGGAGTAAGCAATCATTTGTTTTAACCATTCGTCAAATACCCATTTAGCCTTTTTAATGACAATAAAGAGTAAGAATATAGGGAAAAGTATTAGCAAAATACCCATTGAAACATAAGCCACAATGTATGACATTAGAGCGAAAACAAGCGCAGCAAGAAACATCATTATTGCATAAATAAATGCAATAATAAGAAATAAACCAGAGAAAGGGTGTGAAAAAGCAAGTGACCCTACTTTGGTCCATGTTTCATGAGAGAAGAAATTACTTAGCATTCTATCTAATGCTGGCCAAGGAGAGCTTGGGTCTTGCATTGCTGAAAAAGGCGATGCAAGAAGACCTAGTAAGCCTGTAATACCTTCGGTGAATATACGGAAAAAGTAAACATAGAAGAATTCCCAACTGCTTGGAGAAATTAGTTGCAATAAGAGCGCAACTTTAAATATGTGTACTAAGAATGTACCTATATTCTGAGAGTTATCCATGCCAAGCATAAACTTCGCACCGTATAAAGTGATATAAAGAACCAGTAACGCCTGAACAATGCGTATAAATTCTTCGTTTTTAACAATGGCTTTATAAATATATTCTGCGGTTAAGTTTACTACTGATTCAAAAGTTCCTGCTGCAAATTCAAGTGGGCCAGGTGCAGCATTTTTAGTGCCTGCATGAATACGTATTTCATAGCCTCCTGCATTGTCGGCATAAAAAGTATCCATCATTTTGAAATAAAGTCGGTCACCTGTTTTTAAGCTGCCATCTAAGTCTACTGGTTTTTCATTTACTAAATAAATTTCTTTGGTAAGTGGTGTAAGGTTGTCTGTATTTGCTATACCACCTAAGTGTACGGTGTATGCATCAGGAGAATTAGTTGCTCCAATAATAGGTACGGCATTCTTTTTATCCATTGTGGCTAAAATATCAATACCACGTGTTGATTGCATTTTGATAGCTTCATCATATTGTGAATTTACAGCATTAAAATATTCTGAATCACTATCAAAATCTTCTCTACTTAGGTTTGTTAGTTGTCTAGGCTTGTAAACAATTTGATCAGGGTTGTTACCGGCGAGCATGTAAAGTCCCATTCCGTGACGAATCCAACAAGGCACATAGCAGTCTGCAATCATATCAGCCGGTGTCTGTGGCTGAGGGTTATCAGAGTCGCCTGTTGTGCATTCAAGTGCTAAGCCTTGGCTTTTTACAACTCTTGGACAGCTCTCAGTAGTAAATTCGCATAGCTTGCTTTCGTCAACGTTGCCATTGTACCAAGACGTCCAACGCTGATTTGTCTGAATGGACATAATTAAAGGAATATTATTAGCATCTAATAAGAGTTGACCACTATCCTGCCATGGCATGGTTTGGTTACCAATTGACTCACCTCTTAATTTTTCAAGGTTTTTATGAGCACTCACAACAATTTTTGGGTCTCCCCAATCATCCGCTGCAATACATTCTGTTACACTTGCGTCTCAGCGTAATGCTTCAGGTACTTTTGATTCACAGCCAGATAAAACT
>CAYGTX010000095.1:0-6713 GCA_964352935.1 uncultured Rickettsiales bacterium
ACACGCCTGAAGCGCTTCACAGAATGGTTGAAAGCTACTTGATATTGGGTGTTACCACCGAAGCTCAAAAATATGCTGCTGTTCTTGGTTCAAATTTTCCAGGTAGCAAATGGTATCAGAGCAGCTACGATTTAATGCAATCAAAAGGGCTTGAAATTCCAAGCGATACTGATGTATCTGATGAAAACACCATTCTAAAGAAAATTTGGCCATTTAACGACAATAAGTAACGAGTAAAAATTTATTTATGCTCCAAAGCCTTTCTATACGAAATATCGTACTTATTGATAGCTTAGATATTAATATTGAAGCTGGCTTATGCGTACTGACAGGTGAAACAGGCGCTGGAAAGTCCATTCTTTTAGATGCCCTTAGTTTTGTACTGGGTGAGCGAGCAAATGCTAAGCTTATCAGGCATGGCGAGTCAAAAGGAAGTGTGGTTGGTGTTTTTGATACCACTAATAATACCGAACTGCTCAAAATATTAGATGAGCTAGAAATTACTTGCGATGAGAATGAGCTTTTTTTAAGACGTACGCTTGATAGTAGTGGCAAAAGTAGAGCATTCATTAATGATATGGCGGTGAGCGTCCAAAGCTTAAAGAGTGTGGGAAGCTGCTTGCTTGAGATACATGGTCAACATGAACAAAGTGGCCTGCTTTCATCATCTATACACCGCAATATATTGGATGAGTTTGGTAAGCTATCAAGCTTAAAGAGTGAGACAACACTAGCTTTCCAACATTATAAAAACTTGCTTGATACCTTAAATAATTTACAAAAGAACAAAGAAGAAGCCGCAAAAGAAGAAGGCTACTTGCAATATGTTGTGAGTGAACTTGAGAAGCTTTCGCCACAACAAGGTGAAGAAGAAACGCTAGCTGCAAGCCGCGAGCAGTTGATGCATCGCGAAAAAACAGAAGAGTCACTATCTAATGCATTGGAAATTTTATCGGGCGATAACGATGTGGCTTCTGCACTACAATCAGCACAATCATCACTCATTGCTGCTAGTCAGTATTTACCACAGCTAAGCGAAGCAATAGAAATGCTAGAGCGCGCAGCTATTGAAACAAACGAGGCGGTTAATTTACTTGAAGAACTTAGCAACAGAGAACTTGATGACGAAACATCGCTTGAAGCAGTTGAAGAGCGCCTCTTTGGCTTGAGGGGTGTTGCTCGTAAATATGGCGTTGAAGTGAATGACCTAGGCAAATTTTTGGATGAAACCAGAAATAAACTTGCTTTAATAACAGACGAATCAAACAGTAGCGATGCCGTAAGAGCGCAATGCGTAAAAGCAAAACAATCTTTTGTGGAAGCCGCAGAGAAGCTTTCTAAAGCACGTAAAGAAGCTGCTCTTCAGCTTGAAAAGCGTGTTGCATCAGAACTTGGTGGATTAAAAATGCAGCAAACTCGCTTTCATGTTTCTGTTGAGCCACTTGAAGAGTCTTCTTGGTCGGAACATGGTGCGGATAAAGTACAGTTTTTAGCCAGCACTAATGCTGGTACGCCGCTTGCACCTATTGCCAAGATTGCTTCTGGTGGTGAGTTGTCACGCTTTATGTTGTCACTTAAAGTGGCACTCGCACATGTAAAATCTGTTCCCACACTTGTGTTTGATGAAGTAGATACGGGCATTGGCGGTGCAGTTGCTGATGCTGTGGGTAAGCGCTTGGCGTTACTTGGCAAGCAAGCGCAAGTGTTAGTGGTTACGCATCAGCCACAAGTAGCATCACAGGGAACTTATCATCTAAAAGTTATGAAAGAATCTGACGATAAAGGTACTTACACTCGTGTTGCCGCGCTTACAAAAAGTGAGCGCAAAGAAGAATTAGCGCGCATGTTAGCTGGAGAAGAAATAACCAGTGAAGCAAGAGCAGCAGCAGGAAAGCTATTAAAGACAGCTGAGGCTTCGTAAAAATGGATTTGTTTGAACAGCTTAATAATATGGGCAACGAACTTAGCGAGAAAGAAAAAGCCAGAGAGAGAATATCTTTACTTTCCAGCAAGATAAGAGAAAGTGATAAACTATATTATCAAGATGATTCTCCCACCATTAGCGATGCTGAATATGATGCACTTCGCAAAGAACTAGAGCAATTAGAGGCAAACTTTCCTCAACTTATCAAAGACGATAGCCCAACACAAAAAGTTGGGGCTAAAGCTTCTGAAAAGTTCAGTAAAGTGAAGCACTCAATTCCGATGCTTTCGCTTTCAAACGCCTTTAGCAAAGCTGATATTTCTGACTTCATCCATCGCATTAAACGATTTCTGAGTCTTCCCGATGATGAGGCTGTTGAACTTTGGTGCGAGCCTAAAATTGATGGGCTTTCTTTTTCAGCACGTTATGAGAAGGGTGTTTTAGTGCAAGCCGCCACTAGAGGCGACGGCCAAGTAGGTGAGGATGTAACAGCTAACATAAAAACCATAAACACTCTGCCAAAAATACTCACGGGAAACGCACCTGATATATTTGAAGTACGTGGTGAAATTTACATGCCATTGGAAGCATTTAATGCACTAAATAAAGAGCGCGAAGCTAAAGGAGAGGCGCTATTTGCAAACCCAAGAAATGCAGCCGCAGGCTCACTAAGACAACTGGATGCATCCATCACAGCAAAACGCAAGCTTAACTATTTTGCCTATGCTTTGGGTGAAGTTAGCAGCCTTCAAGCAACTTCGCAGGCAGATATTATCCTCTTACTAGAAACTTATGGCTTTTGCGTAAATCGCGATAGCGTAGTGTGTAAATCAGCAGATGATATTTTTAACTATTATGATGAGCGCTTTAATGCAAGACCATCACTTGAATATGATATTGATGGACTTGTTTATAAAGTGAATCGCTTAGATTGGCAGGAAAGGCTAGGCTTTATAAGCCGTAGTCCACGCTGGGCAATTGCACATAAATTTCCTGCCGAACAAGCAAAAACGAAGCTTAACTCCATCTCAGTACAAGTGGGCAGAACAGGTGCAATTACACCCGTAGCAGAGCTAGAACCTGTTACGATTGGCGGTGTCGTTGTCTCACGAGCAACATTGCATAATGAAGATGAAATAAAGCGCAAAGACATTAGAGAGGGTGATGTTGTTTTAGTGCAGCGCGCAGGTGATGTTATCCCGCAAGTTGTTGAAGTGGATTTAAAGCAGCGTCGCGATAAGAGTAAAGCTTATCAGTTTCCCTCTCAATGCCCTGCATGTGGTGCGCACATCATGCGCGAAGAAGGCGAGGCGGTTGCCCGATGTTCTGCTGGGCTTTCATGCTCGGCACAACTAGTTGAAAGGTTAAAGCATTTTGTTTCCCGCAACGGCTTTGATATTGACGGATTAGGCGCCAAACAAATAGAAGCATTTTATGCGGATGGTCTGATTCAGTCGCCTGCTGATATCTTTCATTTACAGACCCATAAAGAAGCATTGATGCAACGTGAGGGCTTTGGCGAAAAGTCAGTGGAAAAACTACTACAATCCATTAAAGATAAGCAGGTGATTGAGTTAAAGCGCTTTATCTACGCGTTGGGCATTCGCCATGTTGGACAAAACACCGCAAAGTTACTCGCTGAGCGATATAAGAAGTTTGATAATCTAAAACAAACACTCTCTTCGGTTGATCTAGAAAACGAGGCGGATGCCACCTACCAAGAGCTACTATCTATAGACGGAATAGGTGATGTAGTAGCACTTTCGTTGGTTGACTTTTTTAATGAGGAAAAAAACCTCCAAGAACTATCACGCTTACAAGAGGCACTAACGATTCAAGAGGCTGAAGAAACTAAAACAGATAGCAGTTTTTCAAACAAAACCATTGTATTTACAGGTAGTTTAGCCACAATGAGCAGACAAGAGGCAAAAGCTAAAGCAGAGGCTTTAGGTGCTAAAGTTTCTGGCAGTGTTTCAGTAAAGACTGATTATGTGGTAGCTGGTGAAGATGCCGGCTCAAAATTAAAGAAAGCACAAAGCCTTAATGTGCATATTTTATCCGAGAATGAATGGCGAGAATTGGCAGGATTATGAACCTAGATATTAGATTAGAAGATTTTGTTAAACATCTGAATAACAATAATTATGATGGATTTATAATTCCATCCAACGATGCATTTCAAAGTGAATATGTACCATCACACGCCAGACGATTAGAATGGCTTACTGGCTTTAGTGGATCAAATGGTGTAGCGGTTATTTTAAGCAATGGTAGAGCGGTTTTTTTTACAGATGGTCGCTATACGCTTCAGGCTCAAAATGAACTGCCTACTGGTTACGAGCGATATAATTTAGCAGACTTAAAGCCTTATGAATGGCTTGCTAAAAATGCTAAGAACATGACAATAGCTTATGATGCATGGTTGCATACAAAACAGAATTTAGCACCTTATAATGCTAAAGAAGGCTTTAAGTTAAAGCCTATAGAGCAGAATCTAATTGACCAAATATGGCTTGATAAACCAGCAATAACCCAAAATAAGATAGAGATTCACCCTCTAGAATTTGCTGGAAAGCCATTTAAAGAAAAATTATCAGACGTAACGAGCTTTATAAAAGATAATAATGCTGATTATTTATTGCTCACAGCACCAGATTCAATTTGTTGGCTGCTAAATATCAGGGGACGGGATGTACCATGCACTCCACTCGTACTCTCATATGCTTTCATTAGCAAAAAAGGCAACGTAGACTTATTTACAGAAAGCGCTACTGCTGATGAAAACACACAAAAACAATTTGATTCTGCTGTAAATATTCATTCACTTAAAGAATTAGATATGTTTAATAAGCAACTAAATAACAACAAGATAATATACGACGAGTCCAACTCTCCCATTTGGTTTACGCTACAATTTGAAGCAGATAAACTTATTGCAAAAACAGACCCATGCCAACTCCCAAAAGCAGTAA
The DNA here is from genome assembly GCA_964352935.1 of uncultured Rickettsiales bacterium. GTDB lineage: Bacteria > Pseudomonadota > Alphaproteobacteria > Rickettsiales > CAYGPX01 > CAYGPX01. The sequence continues at coordinate 4,897 of CAYGTX010000095.1, forward strand.
AAAACAAAACAGAAATTACTGGAAGTAAAAACGCACACGTGCGTGATGGCGCCGCTTTAACAAAAATGTTTTGTTGGCTAGAGGAAGAATTAAACCAGCAAAATAGTGTAAGTGAGGTTGACGTAGCGGATAAATTAATTGAGTTCAGATCACAGCAGAAACATTTTAAAGAGCCAAGCTTTGGAACGATTACAGGATTTAACGCAAACGGTGCCATTGTTCACTATCAAGCCAAACAAGATAAAGCAGCTACGCTTGATAAAAGAGACGGCTCAATGTTACTTGTAGACTCAGGTGGACAATATTTAGATGGAACAACAGATATTACGCGTACAATTGCACTGGGTAAACCAACTAAGGAGCAAAAACAAAACTTCACTCGCGTTCTTAAGGGGCATATCGCCTTGGCAACAACTATTTTCCCAAAAGGCACCACAGGTTCGGCACTTGATGTGCTGGCACGTCAGTTTCTATGGCAAGCAGGGCTAGACTATCAACATGGCACAGGTCATGGAGTAGGCAGCTACCTTGGTGTGCACGAAGGGCCTCAGCGCATTAGCAAGCTACCTAGTAATGTGGCACTACAAGAGGGTATGATTATCTCAAATGAGCCTGGCTTTTATAAGCAAGGAGAGTATGGCATCCGCATTGAAAGTTTGGTGGTAGTTAAACAGCATGCTACATTTACCGACTTTTTGACCCTTGAAACCATCAGCAAAGCCCCGATAGATATAGCTCTAATTGAAACATCAATGCTAAACCATGCTGAAAATTTATGGCTTAACAACTATCATATTTCACTTTATGACGAGTTATGCCCACTACTTTCACACAAAGAAAAATTATGGCTTAAACAATTTACACTATAGATAGGTAGTTTTAGGTGAAATATCATCATTTTATAGCGGCGGTCGCTTTGATATCGACCATATGTACTCAAAGCAGCTCGGCACTTGCCCAAGATGAGGAAGTACTTGAGCAGAAAGTAGATACAGACTCTACATTAACATTTGCATTTGAAAATGACCTTTTTTCAAATGAAGATAATGGCTACACTAATGGCGCTCGCCTTTCTTGGCTTTCAGCCGAAAGTGATATCCCATTATGGATGGAAACAGGTATGAATCAACTACCATTTTTTGCACATAATGGTAAAAAACGCTACGGTTTTGCCATTGGTCAAACCATGTTTGCACCCGACGACTTAACAGTTAAACAATTAATCACCGATGACAGGCCATATGCTGGGTTTTTATTTGGTAGTGCAGGCTTAACAAGTGATACAGGCTATAGATTAGACAACCTACAACTTACCTTGGGTGTTGTTGGTCCATCATCACTTGCTGCACAAACACAAGATGCCGTTCATAAACTAACTGATAGTGACGATCCGCAAGGTTGGGACAACCAATTAAGTGATGAGCTAGGTATAATTTTAACCTATGAACGTAAATGGCGAGGTATATACGAAATTAGCCCATTTGGATTTGCAGTTGATGTTACCCCACATCTTGGTGCTAGCGTAGGTAATGTGCATACTTACGCCTCTACGGGAGCTGTGTTTAGATTTGGGTATGACTTACCAGCAGATTATGGACCACCATTAATTCGACCAGCGCTACCGGGTTCTGACTTTTTTAAGCCATCAAAGCAATTTGGGTGGTATTTATTTGGTGGGTTTGAAGGAAGGGCAGTTGCCAGAAATATTTTCCTAGATGGCAATACATTTGAGGATAGTCATTCAGTTGATAAAAAATACTTTGTGGGTGGCTTACAAGCAGGTGCTGCCGTAACATTGGGCGAAGATATACGTATTG
>CAYGTX010000096.1:0-6621 GCA_964352935.1 uncultured Rickettsiales bacterium
AGCCTGTAGCCGCCTTAGCAGCGACAAAGTTCAACCCCCACAAAAAGGCGATGAAAATCGATAGAAAAATATCCTTTGCTGGCACTTACTTTATTTTCCTTTACAGCATTTGAATGACTCACCATAGTCACATGGAATCATTGCCCATATTTATGTATAGTTTCTTGCAGATAGTAGCGCAAGGTAGAAAAACATCAAATATAAGCAACCATCAACATTTCACTCGAAATATTGATAGGAATCAAAAATAACGCATGACTGAATATGTGAGACTTTAGCGAAAACGATGCTTCACACGCACCATTTCATATGCGTTGGTAAGCGCTGTAAAACGCTCATTTGCAATGGTAATAATTTCTTCAGGCACGTTTGCACCTGTAAATTTATCAGGATGATAGCGCTGCACAGCCTGACGATAAGCAGATTTCAGCACTTGAAGTGTCACTTGTTTTTTATCCACACCCAACAATTCATAAGGATTCTTAAATTGTGGAAGCGTATGGCAGCGCAAGATATTTCTAAATTCTTGCTCACTAAAGCCAAACGACAATACAATATCTTTCAAAAACAAAATTTCTTTCGGATTCAATGGCGCATCTAGTCCTGCAAATTTAAACAGTGCGTCCACCAGATCTTCCAGCATTTTTTTATTAGCTGGCTGAAAGCGTGCAATACGCTTTGCATAATGAGTAGCGTCCATTTTATCTTTGAGTGCTTCTCTAAATGCCTCTTCAACACTTAAATCTTCAGCAATTTCTGCCATCGCGAACACTTCTCGAAACCCATCAATCTCTTCTTTTCTGAGTTTTCCATCCACAGTTGCTAGCTTTGCAGCAATAGCGGTAATGAAGAAAGTCATAGCGATATTATCCACTTCGCGCTGTTGTTGCACGCGTGGATTTTCAGGCATCACTCTATTTTCAACATCAGATTCTATCCAATATTGCTTGGTGAAAACGCGCCAGCCATCGCTCAAAATACCTGAGAGAAGCTGTTTCTTTTCATCTTGTCTTAATAAACGAAGCGATGCCATCACCATAAATCAATCAATTGCCTATTGGGTTCAAGGAGGGGCAATAGTACAGCATTTACTATCATTGCTCAAGAAAATTAGCTTATTCAGCATTTCCAGATACAATTTGCTTTCTTGCTACGAGCGAAATTTCTTCAAATTTCTCACGCAAATCGCGTACGTCAACGTCGATACCTGCCGCTTTAAAGTCCGCCTGAACTTTCTCAATCACATCTTCGTCACCAGGCTTTTCGAAGTCACTTTCCACCACTTCTTTGGCGTAAGCTTCTACTTCTTCGGGCTTCTTTTTTAACTCTGCAGCAACCCACTCGCCGAACAAACGATTACGTCTAGCGGTGATTTTAAAGTTTAACTCACTATCGTGAGCAAATTTGTTTTCTTGTGATTCTTTTCGTTTATCGAAGGTTGTCATGGTTTAGCCTGTTAAAGTTAACGTAAAATCAATGAATTTTCTTGCAAAATTTCAATTTTCAGCTAGATATAGCAGCAAATTTTATTTGGCAAAAAATCTTAAGCAATTTCGTTTAATACAAAAGCCCAGTAAGTTCAACTCTTTTTCGGTAGAGACCCACATGAATACACAGCGCACACGCCGCCAAGTCTATGAAGGTAAAGCTAAAATTCTTTTTGAAGGACCTGAGCCAGGAACCATCATTCAGTATTTTAAAGATGATACTACTGCGTTTAATAACGAGAAGCACGCTGTTATTTCAGGCAAAGGTGTTTTGAACAATCGCATCAGCGAATATATCATGACACGGCTGAATGAGTTTAACATTCCTACTCACTTCATCAAAACACTCAACATGCGTGAGCAGTTAGTCAAAGAAGTAGAAATCATTCCTATTGAAGTGGTGGTTCGCAATGTTGCTGCTGGCAGCCTTTGCAAACGCTTAGGGTTAGAAGAAGGCGAGACTTTGCCAGAACCTTTGGTAGAATTCTATTATAAAGACGATGAACTAGGCGACCCTATGGTTTCTGAATCGCACATTTACGCATTTGGCTGGTCTATTGAAGAAGAAATCGCTGAAGTGAAAAAACTAGCACTACGTGTGAATGATTTCCTGTATGGTTTATTCATGGGGCTAGACATTAAATTGGTCGATTTCAAACTCGAATTTGGTCGCATCTTCCACGATACCTACATGGAATTGGTATTAGCGGACGAAATCAGCCCTGATTCTTGCCGTTTGTGGGATATCAAAACCAACGAAAAGCTAGACAAAGACGTTTTCCGTCGTGATCTTGGTAACCTTGAAGATGCATACCGCAAGGTGGCGCATCGTCTTGGCATCATCATCGATGGTGACCTAGCCGAAACCGAAGGTCAGCCTGCTAAAAACACTAACAAATCTAACGATTAATTTGGATATTTAAAATGAAAGCACGTGTATTTATCACTTTAAAAAACGGCGTATTAGACCCTCAAGGTAAAGCCATTGAAACCGCTCTTGGTCATCTTGGCTTTGATGGTGTCAATTCTGTTCGTCAGGGCAAGCTTATCGAAGTTGATCTTAAAAACACCGATAAAGCCAAAGCTGAAGTTGAATTAAAAGAAATGTGTGAAAAGCTACTTGCCAACACCGTGATTGAAAATTACAGCTACGAGCTAAGCGCCTAACTCAATGTCACTTTGAGCATGGTTATTTTCGATTACGAGAATAGAAACCAAAGCTAGCCTTGAGTGCGTTTTATGTAAGGTTAAGAAAAATTTTGCATGAAACAAACATAAATAGATATAAACTAACTACTAATCATGGATATCCAACCATATGAAAGCTGCTGTTATCGTTTTTCCAGGTTCTAATTGTGATCGCGATATGTATTCGGCGATTAAATCTATCTGCGGCACCGCACCTGAAATGGTATGGCATGCCGATGCAACACTTCCTGAAGGGCTCGATTTTATCGCACTTCCGGGTGGCTTTTCTTATGGTGATTATTTACGTAGTGGCGCTATGTCTGCCCGTTCACCTATTATGTCTGAAGTAAAAAAAGCAGCTGAAAAAGGCGTGCATGTATTAGGAGTGTGTAATGGCTTTCAGGTACTGACCGAAGCAGGGCTTTTAGATGGCACATTGATGCGCAATAAGAATCTCAAATTTGTGTGCAAAACCACCTCGTTGAAGGTTGAAAACAACCACACCATCTTTACTAAAGACTATTTAAAAGGCAGCGTTATCAACATCCCTATTGCGCATCATGATGGCAATTACTTTACGGATAAAGACACACTTAAATCTCTAGAAGATAATGGCCAAGTGGCTTTCCGCTATTGCAGCAGAGAAGGCGAAGTGAACGATAACCACTCCCCTAACGGTTCACTCAACAGCATTGCGGGTATCACCAATAAAAAAGGCAATGTGCTTGGCATGATGCCTCACCCAGAGCGTGCGTTTGATCCGCTTACTGGCAATACCGATGGCAAAGCCATGTTTGAAAGCATCATTGCTTCACTTGCAAGCTAAACCCACATCTTAACAAACGATACTGTAACAAGAACAGGATACACACTATGAGCGCGTTAGCAAAAACACCCGAAGTTACCATCACCGACGATATCGTTGCTGAGCACGGTTTTACGAAGGATGAATATCAAAAGCTACTTTCCATCATGGGACGTGAGCCAAATTTGGTTGAACTTGGTATTTTTTCGGTGATGTGGAGTGAGCATTGCTCGTATAAATCTACCCGTTTACACCTTAAAAAGCTTCCGACTGAAGCACCATGGGTTATCTGTGGCCCTGGTGAAAATGCAGGTGTCATCGATATTGGTGATGGTCAAGCGGCTATCTTTAAGATGGAAAGCCACAACCACCCCTCATTTATTGAACCATATCAAGGCGCAGCCACCGGTGTTGGTGGTATTTTACGTGATATTTTCACTATGGGTGCACGCCCCATTGCCAACATGAATGCATTACGTTTCGGTGAGCTTTCTCATCCTAAAACACGTCATTTACTTTCTGGCGTCGTTGCGGGCATTGGTGGTTATGGTAACTGTATTGGTGTACCAACCGTTGGTGGTGAGTGTATTTTCCACCCATCTTACAACGATAACATCCTTGTGAATGCCATGAATGTTGGCCTTGCAGATGCGGATAAAATTTTCTACTCAGCGGCTTCTGATATTGGCAGCCCAATTGTGTATTTTGGTTCTAAAACAGGACGCGATGGCATTCATGGTGCGACCATGGCATCGGCTGAATTTGATGAAACCATTGAAGAAAAACGCCCTACCGTACAAGTGGGTGACCCATTCACTGAAAAGCGCGTGCTTGAAGCATGCCTAGAATTGATGGCAACCGATGCTATTCTTTCCATTCAAGATATGGGCGCAGCGGGATTAACCTGCTCATCACTTGAAATGGCGAGTAAAGGTGGCACAGGTATTGAGCTAGACCTAGACCAAGTGCCCGTGCGTGAAGAGCAAATGACACCGTATGAAATCATGCTTTCTGAATCTCAAGAGCGTATGTTGATGGTGATTAAGCCTGAAAAAGAACAAATGGCCTTTGAAATTTTCGAGAAATGGGAAATTGACTATGCCACTATCGGTAAAATCACCGATACAGGTCGTATGATCTTGAAAGCTGGCGGCGAAGTGGTAGCAGACCTTCCGGTTGATCCTCTGTCTGAAGAAGCACCTATGTATGATCGTCCACACACAGCAACGCCTGTGCGTCCGGTGATTAATGCAAGTGATTTAAAAGCACCTGCGGATGTGAACGAAGTGCTAAAACAACTGCTTTCTACACCAGATTTATCAAGCAAACGCTGGATTTGGGAGCAATATGACTCTCAAGTGATGAATGACACGCTTGCAGGCCCTGGCGGTGATGCAGCAGTGGTTCGTATTCACGGCACCAATAAAGCCATCGCTATTTCAAGCGATTGCACCCCACGCTATTGCTTTGCAAACCCATTTGAAGGCGGTAAGCAGGCTGTGGCTGAAACATGGCGTAATATCACCGCAACAGGTGCGCGCCCGCTTGCAATCACCAACTGCTTAAACTTTGGTAACCCAGAGCGTCCACACATCATGGGGCAACTCGTGGGTTGTATTGAAGGGATTTCAGAAGCGTGTAGAGTGCTTGATTACCCTGTTATTTCAGGCAATGTGTCACTTTATAACGAAACCAAAGGTGAAGGCGTGCAGCCCACCCCATCCATTGGTGGCGTAGGGCTGATTAAAGATGCCAGCAAAGCCATCGGTAAAGCCTTCTTGAAAGAAGGCGAAAATATCGTGCTTGTAGGTGAAACAAATGGTCACTTAGGTTCGTCACTCTACCTTCGCGAAATTGAAGGCAAAGAAGAAGGCTCTGCACCAAATGTAGACCTTGCGCTTGAAAAACAAAATGGTGACTTTGTGCGCGATGCTATTTTAGCTGGTGTAGTGACAGCATGCCATGATATTTCAGATGGTGGGCTATATGTTGCCATTGCTGAAATGGCGATGCCTAACACCATTGGTGCTGAGCTTCACATCTCAACCGATGCGCCTCTTTTTGCCACCTTGTTTGGTGAAGACCAAGCACGTTACATTGTAACAGTTAGCGACGCAAAGCTTGAGAAATTCATTGAAAAAGCAGAAGCTGCTAATGTTGTCACCACTGAAATTGGTAAGACACAAGGCACTTCGTTACAAGTTAATGGCAGCAAGGCCGTTGATGTTGCTGAGTTATTTGCATTAAATGAAAAATTATTGCCTGAATACATGGCTATTTAAGCAAAGCCCAATGCGGTTGACAAACATCAAGATAACACGTTAAAAAAGTTCCTGTAGATATTGCAGGAGCTTTTTTATTTATGACATCTGAAATATCAGAATTAAAACAATTAAGAGCAACTTCCATCGCTTCCACAGCAGAAGGCGCGCGCGATGCAGCCAGCCTTACAAGTAGACTAGAAGAGATTAGTCAGCGATTAGAAAACATATCTGATGAGGTGATTCAGTTCATTGAAAATGGCGCGTCAGAAGCCATCGATGAACGAAAATTATGGCACGACCTTAATGGTTTAGAACATTTAGTCACACAATTTTCTAACCATGCCGAAGAAGCCATTGAAACATTTCGCTCTTCTGCCTTGCCATTGATTGAATCACTAAAAGCTAAGCGCCAAAAATAGCTAACGTTTTTTCACCTGCTGCAAGCAAATTCAACCACTCTTCCTTCATCTGAATAGTGAAGATCAATCCCTACTATTTTTGCGTAGGCGATGCCCCTTCCATTCAAATCTACAAATCTATCTGGATTAATGTGCAAGTAATTTTCCCAATCAAATCCCTCGCCTTCATCGGTCACACGCACTTTGATTTTATTGGCCGAACGCGCAAAATAAACATGCACAAATTTCTTTTTATTTTCTTCTAAATTCAATAAATGTTCAATTTCGTTATCCAACTGCCCTACTTCTAAAAGCTCAGCTTTACGCTGATATCCGATGCCCAAATTTCCGTGCTCAATCGCATTGTTTATCAGCTCAGATAGCACCAACGAAACTTCTTGTTTTTGCTTTGTCATAGATGAAATTAACGCTGCGATTCTAATCCCATCCGTCGGTTCTGGGATATTACAGGCCGCTTG